>JBAUOM010000714.1:0-1547 GCA_049579765.1 Xanthobacteraceae bacterium | reverse complement strand
GCCACGAGCCGCGCGGGCACGAGGGCTTCGTGGCCGAGGCCGAGCACAGCGACGGCATCGTCAGCTTCGTCCTCGCCGGCGACGCGCCGCTTGCCTGGGAGGTCTTCGCCCGCTGCATGGAGACGCTGATCGCGTTGCGCGGGCCCGATCTGCTGCGCGTGAAGGGCTTCCTCAACGTCGCCGGCTGCCGCGGTCCGGTGGTGGTGCACGTGGTGCAGCACCTCGCGCACCCTCCGGTCGAGCTTTCGGCCTGGCCCGGCGGCGACCGCTCGAGCCGGCTCGTCTTCATCACCCGCAACATTCCCGAGCGCCAGGTGCGCGATCTTCTCGCCTCGCTGCGCGCGCTCACGGACGGCCAGCGGGGCCCAACCTGAAAAGCCCAAAGTCACGAGGTGCAATCATGAAGCAGCTGATGACCTGGGCATCGGCGGCATGCTTCGCCGTCTTCGCCGGCGGCGCGACCTTCGCGCAAGGTACGGCAACAGGCGCCGTGAAGCCGCTGCGGTCCGTGCAATTTTCGCCCGATCAAGACGCGAAATGTCTGTCGTCGGCAATCGAGACCGGCGATCCGACGACCGGTCGCTCGACGTTGATCTTGAAGGCACCCCCCTGATGCGTGGTTCCCTGGCATCGGCATACGGCCGAAGAGCAGTTGACCATCATCACCGGCGCCGTCGTGGCCGAGATGACCGATCATCCGGCGACCCGTCTCGGGCCGGGCGGATTCGCCGTGATGGGGAGCCGCATGGCGCATCAGTTCTCCTGCCGCGGCAAGTCCGCGTGCCTGATGATCGTCTCCTTCGATCGCGCCTATGACATTACCTGGGGAAAGGGCGATTGATCCGCTCGCGAAATCGCGGGGACGAATGTACGACGCGCGGCGCGCCGGCACACCGGCTTCGTACGCGATCTCCTCGCCTCGCTGCGCGCGCTGGCGGACGGAACGCGCGTGCAGCCGGCATGACGCCGAGGTTGCCGGCGGCTTGCGATTCCAACTACGATGCTGCGGAGCGGTCGCGCAGCCACGATCTCGGAGACCCTCATAATGGCCGCATAAGGGAGAAATCGTATGTCGGGAAACGTCACCGAGGTGCTGGCCGGCTTTGCGGCGTCGCTGCAATACGACGATCTGCCGGGGCCCGTGCGCGATCACTGCAAGAACGTGCTGCTCGACACGTTGGCGTGCGCGGTCGCCGGGCACCGCGGCGAGGAGACGCAACAGCTCGCCGCCCTGGCGTCCGGACTGGCGCAATCCGACGAGAGCAGCGTCATCGGCGGCGAGGCGCTGTCGCTTGCCGGCGCGACGCTCCTGAACGGCTATCTCGTCACCGCGGTCACCATGTGCGACGTGCACCGCCCCACGCTCACCCACGTGACGCCGGAAGTGATCCCGCCCGCGCTGGCGATCGCCGAGCGCGACGGCGCATCCGGCCGCGACCTCATGGTCGCGATCGCCGCCGGCTGCGAGGTGACGACGCGCGTCGGGATCGGCCTCGACTACCCCGTGTTTCGGGCCAAGGGCTGGCATGGCCCGGGCGTGCTCGGCC
>JBAUOM010000713.1:0-3217 GCA_049579765.1 Xanthobacteraceae bacterium | reverse complement strand
GCTCGCGCAGACGAGCTATCCGGCCGCGCCCGTCCGGGTCATCATCCCGCTGGCGCCGGGCGGAGCGATCGACGTCATGGTTCGCGCGCTCGGCAAGGCGTTCGAGCAGCGCAACCCGCACGGCTTCATCGTGGAAAGCCGCGCCGGCGCCAACACCATCATCGCCGCCAACGCCTGCAAGGCGGCGCCGCCCGACGGCTCTACGATCTGCCTGCTCTCGCGCAGCTCGGTCTCGCTCAATCCGGCCCTCTACAAGAATCTGTCCTACGATCCGATCAAGGATTTCGAGCCGATCACCAATCTCGCCTTCGCGCACCAGGTGCTGATCCTCAACAAGAACGTCCCGGTGAACGACTTCAAGGAGCTGGTCGCCTATTCGAAAGCCAATCCCGACAAGGTCAATTTCGGCTCCTTCGGCGTGGGCGGCGACACCCACTTGGTCGTAGAGTGGCTCAAGCACGAGACCGGCGCGCAGATGACGCACATTCCCTACAAGGGTGCCTCCGACGCCATGCTGGCGTTCAAGTCGGGCGACATCCAGCTGCTCTATCTCATCGTCGGCAATCCCGACATCGCCCGGCAGGTCAACGCAGGCGAGGTCAAGGGGCTGCTGGTGCCGGGCTCGCGGCGAAATCCGCTCGTTCCCGACGTGCCGTCGTTCGCCGAAGCCGGATTGTCGGGAGACCAGTCCGCGTTCGAGACATGGTTCGGGATGTTCGCCCCGAAAGGAACGCCGGCGGAGATCGTCAAAAAGCTCAACTCGGAATTCTCCGCCATCGTGAACACGCCGGATTTCGCCAAGCAGTACCTGATCTCGAAGGGCTTCGCGCCCGTCGGCGATACCAACGACGCGTTCGCCAAGTTCATCGTCGCGGATCAGGCCAAGGGACGGCGTCTCGTCGACATTTCCGGCGTGAAGCTCGAGCAATGACGCGCTTTTGGCAGCAATTGCGGGACAGACCATGGGCTTGAACTACGAACGGATCATGGCCTATCGGCCCGCCGACATCGCCGTGGACTACGGCCAGCGCGACTGCATTCTCTATGCGCTCGGCATCGGGCTGGGCATGGACCCGCTCGATCCCGGCGCGCTCAAATTCGTCTACGAGCGCGCCGGCCTCGAAGCCTTTCCCACCATGGCGGCGGTGCTGGGCTGGCCCGGTCGCATGACCGATCCGGCCTTCGGCGTCGACGAGCGCCTGGTCGTCGCCGGCGACCTCAAGGTGGTGCTGCATCGCCCGTTGGCGTCGCAGGCGCGGCTCATCAGCCGCCCGCGCGTCAAGGAGGTGATCGACAAGGGCCCCGGCAACGCCGCCATCATCCTCAACACCCGCGACCTCCTCGCGACCGACGGAACGCTGGTCGCCACCGTCGACAACAGCACGTTCGCGCGCAAGCACGGCGGCTTCGGCGGCACGGCGACGCAGACGCCGCCGCAGCACGCGGTGCCGCAGACCGCGCCGCAGCAGGTCTGCGATCTGCCCACGCCGCCCAACCTGGCGCTGCTCTATCGCCTCAACGGCGACGAGAATCCGCTGCACGCCGATCCGCAACGCGCCAGGGAGGCGGGCTTCGAGCGCCCCATCCTGCATGGCGCGGCGAGCTTCGGCATCGCGGCGCACGCGGTCCTGCGCGCCTGCGCCGACTACCAGCCGCAGCGGCTCGCGAGCATCGAGGCGCGCTTCTCGCGCCCGGTGTTTCCGGGGGAGATGATCCGCACCGAGATGTGGCGGGCCGGCGAACGCGTCTCGTTCCAGTGCCGCGTGGTCGGGCGAGACGAGATCGTGCTCAGCAACGGGCTCGCGATGCTGAGGACATGATCGCATGGCGTCGCACGGGGCCTGGGACAACACCACGCTGTTCGTCGATGACGATCCGGCCGACCGCGCCTTCCGCGCCGAGGTGCGCGACTGGATCGCACACAACCTGCCCGCCGCGCTGTGCAATCGCCCGACGCGCATCGATCCGCCGGAGCTCAAACCCTGGCACCGGAAGCTCTACGAGCGCGGCTGGATCGCGCCGCATTGGCCGAAGGACCACGGCGGCATGGGCGCGACGCTCACCCAGCAGATCATCCTGTTCGAGGAGATCAGCCGCGTCGGCGCGCCCACGCCCTATCCGCACGGCCTCAATTTCATCGGACCGCTGATCATCGAGGTCGGCACCCCGGAGCAGAAGGCGAAGCACTTGCCGGGCATTCTCACCGGCGAGACGACCTGGTGCCAGGGCTATTCCGAGGCCGGCGCGGGCTCCGATCTCGCGAGCCTCGCGACGCGCGCCGACCCCCACGGCGAGGGCTTCCTCGTCAACGGCCACAAGATGTGGACGACCAACGGCCACTTCGCCGACTGGATGTTCGCGCTCGTGCGCACCGACCCCAAGGCGCAGCCGCGTCACGCCGGCATCAGCATGCTGCTGATCGACTTGACATCCCCGGGCATCACCGTGCGGCCGATCCAGACCATCAAAGGCGACGCGGAATTCGCTGAGGAATTCTTCGTCGACGTGCGGGTGCCGCGCGAGAATCTGCTGGGCGCCCTCAACGAAGGCTGGAAGGTCGCCAACCGGCTGCTCGGATCCGAGCGCTTCACCACCGGGCATCCGCGCAACGCCGCCGTGCTCCTCAACAAGGCGCGACAGGTGGGCGAGCTCACCGGCGCGCTGCACGAGCCTGGATTCGCGCGCAAGCTGGCCGCGCTCGAGATCGATCTCATGGCGTTCTCCGCCTATTATCGCCACGCCGCCGCGCTGCACGGACAAAAGCGTGCGCCGTTCTCGATGGCGCCGGTGATCAAGATCGTCGGCGGCGAGCTCGGCCAGCGCGCGTCCGAGCTCCTGGTGGAGGCGGCCGGGGGATACGGCACCCTCGCGGCCGACATGACGATCGGCAACCACGCCGTCAATCCGGCGGCGGAAATGTTCGAGATGCGGCGCGTGACGGTCGGCAGCGGCGCGGTCGAGATCCAGCGCAACATCATCGCCAAGCGAGTGCTCGGCCTACCGAGCTGAGGGGAAGTCGTTTTGGACTTGCTGCTGAACGAGCCGCAGAGCCTGTTCGCCGAGAGCGCGACGCGCCTGTGTGCCGATCACGGCGGGCCGAAGCGGCTGCGCGCGCTGCGTGCCGCGGCTGCGAAAATGGACGCCGAGGCCTGGCGCCGGACCATCGAATCGGGATGGCTCGCGACGGTGGTTGCGGAGGCGCACGGCGGGCAGGGGC
>JBAUOM010000712.1:0-9313 GCA_049579765.1 Xanthobacteraceae bacterium | reverse complement strand
TCCGCCGCGCGCTGGCCGCCGGCCGGTTGGCGCGGCCCTTCGCCGGGATCTTCACCGCGATGGGGCTCGAGCCGGTTGCCGCCATGCTGCGCTTGGCCCCCGCCCGCCCGTCACGGCCGTTCGAGGGGGAGGGGCAACGGCTGTTCTCACCGACCGGGCCGCGCCGCGGCCGGGTGGCCCTGCTTGCCGGCTGCGTCGGCCCGGTCCTGGCCCCGTCGATCACTGCGGCGGCGATTCGCCTCCTCACCCGCCACGGCATCGAGGTGGTGGTGACGGATGCAGGCTGCTGCGGCTCCCTCGTCCACCACCTGGGTCGCGAGCGCGAAGCGCGGGCCGCCGCGCGCCTCCAGATCGACGCCTGGACCGCCGAGATCGAGGGCGCGGGGCTCGACGCGATCCTGGTCACGGCGTCGGGGTGCGGCACGACGATCAAGGACTATCGATTCGCGCTGCGTACCGATCGGGCCTATGCCGAGAAGGCTGCACGCGTGTCGCGGCTGGCGATGGATATCAGCGAGTATCTCGACGGACTCGAACTATCGTCCGTGCGCGGCGCCACGGGCCTTATCGTTGCTTATCACTCGGCCTGTTCGTTGCAGCATGGTCAGAAAATCACACGCGCGCCGAAAGAATTGCTTTGCAAGATCGGATTCGTAGTGAAAGATGTGGCGGAAGGACATCTCTGCTGTGGTTCGGCCGGCACTTACAACATTCTCCAGCCGGAGCTTGCGAGGAGGTTGCGCGAGCGCAAAGTCGCGAATATCCAAAAACTAGCGCCCGATGTGATCGCCGCCGGCAATATCGGCTGCATGATGCAGATCGCTGCGGGCACGGTGATCCCGGTCGTCCACACCGTCGAACTGATCGATTGGGCGACCGGTGGCCCCGCACCCGGGGCGCTCGCCGGGAGGGGAGTGGCCGGCGCGACGGGTGAGACCGTCACGGTGGCGATGTGACAGTGGCGTCATCGAGTCCTCAAGACCTGAGCCGCAACGATCGGGAGGCGATCATGGCGAAGAAAGCGAAGAAAGCGAAGTCGAAGACCAAGAAAGCAAAGAAAAAGGCCGCTCCAGCCCGCAAGAAGAAGGGCGTAGTGGCGAAAAAGAAGGGCCCCGCCAAGAAGGTTGCCAAGAAGAAGGCGGCCCCGAAGAAAGCGGCGCCCAAGCCGGCGCCGAAGCCGAAGCCGGCGCCCGCCCCGGCAGCGCCCTTGTATCAACCCTCGCCGCCCACAGGCGGCGGCGGTGCGGAGGGCGGCGGCTCCACCACGTAAGCCGCCCCATATCCTCGCAGGGCCCGCGCTCCGGGAGCGTGGGCCCTCGTGTATAGACGGCAGCCCGAAGAGCGCTTGGCTTACGTCCGATGCCCCGCGCGAGGCGGCGTCCTTTCGGCGCGCGCGAAGTAGGTGGGTTTCCCCGCGTCCCGCCCCCACCCCAGGCCGACCGTGCCTTCGGGCGAGAAAGGTTGGCGGCATACCCAGGCGCCTCGGTGGCGTGCTCGAGGCGTGTTTCACGCAGGCTCGCCGGCGACTTCACTTCCGCAGGCGAAGCAGCAATCCGCTTCGAGAGCGCTCGACCTCGGCACCGGTTATCCCGCTGAATCGCAGCGACGAGCGCCAGCGGGGAGACCGCCGAGGTGACGCGGCCGTGCCGGCAACATCGGCATCAGCTTTGTCGCGCCTGCGCGTTTCGATGAAAGGCTCAGACCCATTGCCGGCGTGCTGCGGGTTGACCCACGGCACGATTCGCGTCCCTGTCATCAGCCATCGTGGGGCTGCGGCGCGCGGGGCCAGGCCTGACGCGGGACCGGCATGGTCGGCGGCACGTCTCCGCCCGGTGGTGATCCGGATTGCATAGGGCAGGTGCGGCGAATAGCATTGCCGTACTGAGAAGGATGGGGCGGAACTTTCCCCTCCTTCCACTCCAACATGGAGGAGCTCCGCTATGCCGGCGACTTACGACATCTTGATCATGGGTGCGTCCTACGGCTCGCTGCTGGCCTCCAAACTGATGTTCGGCGGTCATCGGGTGAAGCTCGTGTGCCTTCCCGCGGAGGCGGATCTGATCAACGCGGAGGGCTTCCGGGTGCGCCTGCCGGTCAGGGGACGGAAGGAGCCGGTCGAGATCGACTCGCGCAAGCTGCCGGGCAAGGTATCCGCCGGCGGCCCCGGCGACGTCGATCCGGCCGACTACGATCTGGTCGGCCTCGCGATGCAGGAGCCGCAATACCGCTCCCCCGGCGTGCGCGAGCTGCTCGACGCCGTGGCCAAGGCGCGCGTGCCCTGCATGTCGATCATGAACATGCCCCCGCTCGCCTATCTCAGGCGGATCCCTGGCCTGAACACCGAGGCGTTGAAGCCCGCCTACACCGATGCCAGCGTGTGGAACAATTTCGACCCCGCCTGCATCACGTTGTGCAGTCCGGACCCGCAGGCGATTCGCCCGCCGGAAGAAAAGGTCAACGTCCTCCAGGTCACGCTGCCGACCAACTTCAAAGTGGCGCGCTTCGATTCCGACCAGCACACCGCCATTCTCCGGCAATTGCAGGACGAGATCGAGGCGGTCCGGTTCGACACGGGGGACGGCAAGATCGAGCTGCCCGTGAAGCTCAAGGTGCACGACTCCCTCTTCGTGCCGCTCGCCAAGTGGGCGATGCTGCTGACCGGCAATTACCGCTGCGTCACCAAGGACGGCGCCATCAACATCAAGGATGCGGTGCATGCCGACATCGAGGCATCGCGCGCGGTTTACAATTTCGTGGTCGACCTGTGCGTCAAGCTCGGCGCCAGCCGGGACGATCTGGTACCGTTCGAGAAATACGCCGCCGCCGCCGACTCGCTTACGCGACCATCCTCGGCGGCGCGCGCGCTCAACAACGGCGTGCCCAACATCGAGCGCGCCGACAAGCTGGTGCAATTGATTGCGGGGCAAAAGGGCCTGCGCAACCCGGCCGTGGATGCCACCGTGGCGCTCGTCGATGCGCGACTAGAGGCCAACCGGAAGAAGGCCGCCGCCTGACGACGGCTGCGGCCTCGCCCGTCAGGGCGTCGGTAGCTGTCTTCCCGGGCATGCACGCAAGTCGGACGGGGCGGACTGGCGGAAGCCGGCTTTCTGAGGCGCCCCTGTGGCGTGGCCGCATCGGTCGCGGCAGCCGTTTGTGTTGAAATCGCAACACCTGGACTCTTTCAATTTCAAAAGCCCGGCTTCGCCCAAAAAGACGGCAATTGCCGCAGGAATCTCCTTCTCTCGTTTCTTGTGGTGTTGTTAGGTTTCGGCGAGTGCAGGGGACGCGGCTGCGGGGAAAACACAGTCGCGATCGATTTGAGAGAACTTGAGCGCCAGGGGTGGCGTGAGACTGAAAGGGGCATCAGATGAAAAAGCTAGTCTTATCTGCAGTGGCTGCCGTCGCGCTGGCGACGCCGGCGCTCGCGGCCGACATGAGGGTGATGAAGGCGCCGCCGCCTCCACCGCCGAGCCCGTGGGACGTGGCCTTCGGCGCCGGGCTCACGAGCGACTACATCTTCCGCGGCATTTCGCAGTCCAACCATAATCCGTCGGTGAACGCTTACTTCGAGCCGCGGTTCAACGCGACCCCGTACCTGCAGTACTATGCCGGTGTCGCGGGTGCGAGCATCTCCTTCCCGAACCGCGCCGCGGCCGAGATCGACGGCTACGCCGGCATCCGGCCGACCTTCGGCCCGCTCGCCCTCGATTTCGGCGGCATCGTGTACTGGTACCCGGGCGGGTCCTGCTTCAACGGCAGCGTTGCCCCGATTTTCGGCGTGGACTGCCTGGAGAACGGCTTCCTGCCGGTCAACGGCAACGTCATCAAGAAGGACCTGACCTTCTGGGAAGCCTATGCGAAGGGCACCTACACGGTGAGCGAGCAGGTCGCGTTCGCCGGCGCCGTCTATTACTCGCCGTCAGTGCTCAATTCCGGCGCCAACGGCACCTACGCGTCCGGCGGTGCGAAGTTCACCGCCCCTAGCAGCGCCCTGCCGGAAGGCTGGGGATTCTACCTCTCCGGCGAGGCCGGCCACTGGTTCCTGGGCACGAGCGACAACTTCTACGCCGTGCCGGCGTTCCCGAATGGCATCGGCTACAAGAGCTACACCACCTGGAACGTGGGCGTCGGCATCAGCAAGAGCGTGTTCACGCTCGATCTGCGCTACTACGATACCGACCTGAACAAGGGCGACTGCAACGCCTTCACCAGCGACCAGACCGCGCGGTTCACGGGTGACTTCACCCCGATCAATCCCGGCGGGTTCGGCTCGAGCTGGTGCGGCGCCACCTTCGTCGCGAGCGGCAAGTTCGACCTGACGGCGCTGGCCAATCTGAAGTAAGACGATATCGCACGATCTACGGGCGGCGGCTCCCCATGGTCGCCGCCCATTACTTTTGGTGGGATGCGGATGAAGCATGCGGCCGAGGTCATCACGCGCGAGGTGCTGCGGATCTTGGGGGATGTGAGCCCGGCCACGCGTCGCAGACTCGCGGCCACCGCCGACGCTGCGGGCGCGGCGATCGCCATCGCCCTGATGGAGCTGCTGGCGGCGCGTACCGCTATTCCCCTCCTGTTCGTGCCGTTCGCCACCTCGATCGTGCTGATCATGGGGTCCCCCGACATCGAGGCGGCGCAGCCGCGGGCGCTCATCGGGGGCCACCTGGTGGCGACGCTGGTCGGGTTGTTGGTGGTGAAGATCACCGGGCCTGGGACCGCGGCGGCGGCGCTTGCAGTGGGGCTCGCCATGGTGGCGATGCATCTGACGCGCTGCTTTCATCCGCCGGCCGGGATCGATCCGCTCGTGGTCGTCCTCAACGACATGTCATGGAGCTTTCTGCTCGATCCGGTGGCGGTCGGAGCCTGCCTGCTGGCGATCTTCGCCTTTGCCTGGCACAACCTCGTCCGCCGCGGCTCCTGGCCCCGACAATGGTGGTGAGCCGCTATTTTGCGCTTTCGAGCGCCGCCTCGCGGATGCGGTAAAGGCGCCCCTCGCGCACCAGCGTAAGACCGCGGTGGTGGAACGCGGACAGCGTCGAGCGGTGCCCGATCGACACGATGGTGGTGGTCTTGAGCCGCTCGTCGAGCAGGCGGTAGAGCGCGGCTTCCGCGGCTTCGTCGAGCGAGGCCGTCGCCTCGTCGAGAAACAAATAGTCCGGCGCCTGCAGGATGGCGCGGGCGATGCCGAGGCGCTGCTGCTCGCCGAGCGAAAGCATCCGGTTCCAATGCGCCTCGTCGTCGAGCCGACCGGCGAGGGCGGGCAGCCCGACCGCGGTGACGATTTCTACCAGCGTCTCCGACCCGAACGCCCCCGGCTCGGCCGGGTAGGTGACCGCGGCCGCGAGCGTGCCGATGGGGAAATAAGGCCGCTGCGGCAGCGCCATGATCTTCGCCCCCTTGGGCACGACGACGGTGCCGGAGCCGAACGGCCAAGTGCCGGCGATCGCCCGGAACAGGGTCGACTTGCCCGCGCCGGAGGGACCGGTGACCAGCACCCGCTCGCCCGGCGCTACGGCGATCTCGTCGGCCACGAGCAGCGGGGTGCCTTCCGGCAGCCGCACGAGAAGTTCCTCGATCGCGACGGAGTCCCGGCCCACGCGCGCCGAGACCGTGATCGCCTCTTCCGCCGTGGCCGCGGCCCGCGCTCTCGCGACCGCGATGTCGAAGCCGTCGAGGCGGGCGATCACCGCCCGCCACTCCGCGAGCTGGCGATAGGCATTGACGACGAACGACAGCGCGGTCTGCACGCTGAGGAACGCGGAAGCCGTCTGCATCAGGCCGCCGAGCTGGACCGCGCCGGCGAAATAGGCCGGACTGATCACGATGAAGGGAAAAACCGTCGACACCTGGGTATAGCTCGCGGTGAGAAACGTGAGCTGCTTGGTGCGCTGCATGATCTGCATGAAATTGCCGACCACCCGCCCGAAGCGGTTTAGCAGCCGCTCGCGCTCGGCGATCTCGCCGCCCAGAAGCGCGATCTGTTCGGCATTTTCCCGCGCCCGAACGAGATTGAACCGGAAGTCGGCCTCGAAGCGTTGCTGGCGGAAATTGAGCGACACGAGCGGCCAGCCGACGAGATGGGTCAGCATGGTTCCGAGCAATGCGTAGAGCAGGGCGGCCCAGACCAGATAGCCGGGAATGGTGAAGGTCGTGCCGAAGAGGTGGAGCGGCGCGATGGCGGAGAGGGTCCACAGGATCGTCACGAAGGAGACCAGCGTGACGATCGCGCTCAGGAGTCCGACGCTGAGAGACAGCGTGCGGTCGACGAACAGGTTGATGTCCTCGGCAATGCGCTGGTCGGGGTTGTCCGCGGCATCGCCCAGCAGCTGCATGCGATAGTGATTGGCACCGGCGAGCCAATTCTCGAGGTATTGCTGCGTCATCCAGCGCCGCCAGCGGATTTGTAGCCATTGAGTGAGGTAGAGCTGATAGACCGCGAGCACGATGAACGCTGCCGCCAGCGCGCAGAAGAACAGCAGCTCCCAGACGAAGTTGTCCCAATTGCGCTCCTGCAGCGCGTTGTAGAACCGGTTGTTCCACTGATTGAGCATGACGTTGATGGCTACGATCGAGAGCTCGATGGCGATCACGGCGCCGAGCAGAACGCGGCCGGCCCAGCGGTCCTCGGAAACGAAATAGGGTCGGGCGAGCCGCCAGATGGTGGCGAGCGTCGAAAGGAGGCGTGACACGGGGGGTTCTCCTGTCTGCCGCCGGCGGGCCGGACGATTGCGGTGGTGGGCGGCGGTGGCTCAGCGATCGATTTAGCCGGGTTGGGCGGACAGTCCCCCCACACGGCGTCGAAAGCCGTGTCTCTGGCCTTGTCGCGCCCGCCGTATTCGACTTTAGCATAAGGCCAAAGGGACGAGCCTATTCGGCGGCGGTCAGATGCCGGCTTGTGGCCGGCCTATATGTGCCGCCTAGTGGGTGATTTCCGGTTTGGGCGGTGCGCGCCGGCCGCTAGCGAGGGGCGAGACAATTCGATCCTTGTGCGCACGGATATCAGCCCGTACAACCTACGCCACGCCGGAATAGGACACCTATCCGGACGGTTCATACCCCCAAGCGGCTCCCAGAACGCCGCGAGCAAGCTCGAGAACGCCAAAGGAGGGCAATGCCCATGAGCTTTGAACGATCAAGTACCGAACAATCTCGTAAGGCCAAATCCGCGACCCGGCGCAAGTTCCTTGCCGGGGCTGCCCTGACCGGGGCGGCAACAATCGCGATGCCGCAGGTCTCGCGGGCCCAGACGGTCACCCTGAAAATGCAGGGCTCGTGGGGCGCGCAGGACATCATCAACGACTACGCCAAGGACTACGTCGCCAAGGTCAACCAGATGGGCGGCGGCCGTCTGAAGATCGATTATCTCAATGCCGGTGCCGTGGTGAAGGCCTTCTCGGTGATGGATGGCGTGCATGAAGGCGTGCTCGATGGCGGCCATACCGTGCCCGCCTATTGGTACGGCAAGCACCGTGCCGCGTCGCTGTTCGGCACCGGCCCTGCCTATGGCTTCAACGGCAGCCAGTTCCTCGGGTGGTTCTATTACGGTGGCGGAGAGCCGCTTTACATCGACCTGGTCCAGAAGGAGTTGAAGCTCAACGTCGTCGGCTTCTATGTCTTCGCCTTCCAGACCCAGCCGCTCGGCTGGTTCAAGAAGGAGGTCAAAGGCCCCGAAGACTTCAAGGGCCTGAAGTACCGCACCGTCGGCCTCGCCTCGAACGTCATCCAGGCGATGGGCGCAAGTGTCGCGCAGCTTCCCGGACCCGAAATCCTGCCGGCGATGGAGAAGGGCGTGATCGAGGCTTTCGAGTTCAACAACCCGACCTCGGACATGCGGTTCGGCGCCCAGGACGTGGCCAAATACTACTACATGGGCTCCTACCACCAGGCGTCGGAAGCCATCGAAGTCCTTTTCAACAAGACGAAGTGGGACAGCCTTGCCAAGGAGCAGCAGCAGATCCTGCGGCTCGCCGGCCAGGCCGCCAATTCCGACGACATCTGGAAATCCTGGGACATCTATTCGAAGGACCTTGAGACTCTGGTCACCAAGCATGGCGTGCACGTCAGGCGCACGCCGACCTCGATCTTCCAGGCGCAGCTCGTGGCCTGGGACAAGGTCGAGAAGGATCTGCTGTCCAACCCGCAGCAGGCTCCGACCATCAAGAAAATCCTCGACAGCCAGAAGGCCTGGGCAAAGCGCGTCGGCTTCTACTTTCATAACAACGAAGCTGACTACCAGACGGCCTGGGAGCACCACTTCGGCCCGCTGGACAAATTCGATCCGTCCAAGACCTGATGGGGCCACAGTGAGATTCGCCGGGGCAGCGGCGCTGCTGCTCCGGCGGTGCGTGACGCGCGAGCCAGCGAGACTCTTTCGTGGAAAGCTTTCTTTTTTTCATCGACCGCATGAGCGCGGGCGTTGGAAAGGCCTTCGGCTGGTGCATTGTCGTGATGACGCTGGGCACCTGTTACGAAGTGTTCATGCGTTACGTGCTGCGCGCGCCGACCAATTGGGCCTTCGATCTCAGCTACCTCATGTATGGCGCGCTGTTCATGATGGCCGGCGCGTACACCCTCTCTCGCAATGGCCATGTGCGCGGCGACGTCGTCTTCCGTCTGTGGCCCGCGCGGGTACAGGCGGCCATCGAGTTCGTGCTGTATCTGATCTTCTTCTTTCCCGGCTTTACGGCCTTGCTTGTGTATGGAATTCCCTACGCCCGCACGTCGTGGAATATCCAAGAGGTCAGCATCTATAGCCCGACCGGCACGCCGATCTATCCGCTCAAGACGTTGATCCCTCTCGCTGCCTTCTTCATGCTGCTCCAGGGCCTCGCCGAGACCATGCGCTGCATCATCTGTCTGCGCGAAGGCGCCTGGCCGCCACGGTTGCACGACGTGGAGGAGATGGAGTCTGCCATCGTGGCCGAGCAACAGGACCGGGCGGCCATCCAACGAGAGCTGCACGTCCGGGAAGAAAGCAGATGACGAACCCGGAAATCGGGATGCTCCAGCTGGGGGTGTTCATCGTCATCATTCTGCTCGGCTTCCCGATCGCCTTCACGCTCATGGCTATGGCCATATTCTTTGGCTATTTCGCCATGGGACCGCGCGTCTTTAGCTTGCTTGTCACCAACACGGCCGACGTGATGCAGAATGACGTGCTCACGGCGGTGCCGTTGTTCCTGTTCATGGGTTACGTGGTCGAGCGCGCGAACATCCTCGACCGGTTGTTCTATTCGATCCAGATGGCCATGCGGCATGTGCCGGGCTCGCTCGCGGTGGCGACGCTCGTCACCTGCGCGCTGTTCGCGACCGC
>JBAUOM010000711.1:0-13031 GCA_049579765.1 Xanthobacteraceae bacterium | reverse complement strand
CGCGCGCGGGTGCGCGCGGCGGCGGCGGTGGTGTCGGGCGTCCTGATCTGCGCTTTGGCGCTGCTGGTGCTGGTGGCTGCTTGGCCGAGTGCGCATTTCCTGGACGATGTCCCGAGGGTCGCCTCGCCAGGCCGCCTGGTGATCGTGGCGCTGGTCAACAGCGTCGTACTGGTCGCCGCATATCTCGCGGGCGCTGCGCTGGTCTGGGCGATCGCCGATGCCACCATGGCTCAGCCCTGGGATCTCGAGGCATTCGATACGCTCCCCGAGCGAGGCCGCACCTGGCGCATCGCGCATCTGTCGGACGTGCACGTCGTGGGCGAGCGCTACGGATTCCGCATCGAGAGCGGCAGATCGGGGCCGCGCGGCAACGAGCGCCTTCGCCGTGTGCTGGCAGAGTTGGAGAAGCTCCACGCGGACGCCCCGCTCGACGCGATCCTGATCACCGGCGACATGACCGACGCGGGTCGCTCCAGCGAGTGGGCCGAATTCCTGGACGCCGTGTTGCAACACCCCGTCCTCGCCGACCGAACCCTGCTTTTGCCGGGCAACCACGATCTCAATATTGTCGACCGTGCCAATCCGGCGCGCCTCGATCTGCCGACCAGCCCGAACAAGCGGCTGCGCAGGCTGCGCGTCTTGTCCGCGATGGGCGTGCTGCACGGCGAACGTGTTCAGGTCGTGGACCGATCGCGGCGGCGCCTGGCCGAAAGCCTGGCCTCGGTGCTGGCGCCGCACCTCGATGCCATGGCGTCGTTCGCCGATGCCGGCAGGCCGTTATTCTCCATGCAGCTTACGGAGTTATGGAGCAGAATATTTCCGCTGGTGCTGCCGCCGGACGCGGAGGACGGCCTGGGCATCATCTTGCTGGACTCGAACGCCGACACGCATTTCTCCTTCACCAACGCCCTCGGAATGATCTCGACCGACCAGGTCCGGGCGCTGGAGATGGCGACGGCGCAATATCCGCACGCCTGCTGGGTCATCGCGCTCCATCATCATGTCGTCGAGTACCCGCGCCGGGCGAAGGCGCTATCCGAACGTATCGGGACGGCTTTGATCAACGGCAACTGGTTCGTCCGCCGGCTGCAGTCGCTGGCCGGGCGGGCGGTCTTGATGCACGGTCACCGGCATTTCGACTGGATCGGCGAATGCGGCGGGATTCGCATCGTTTCCGCCCCGTCGCCGGTCATGGAAGCGACCGACGAGATCGTCACCTGCTTCTATCTGCACACGCTGGCCGTGGGGGCGGACCGGCGGCTGCGCCTGCTGCGCCCGCAGCGAGTTGCCGTGGCCGGCGAGGCGACGTCTGCCGGCTAGAGCGGGATGACCTTTCTTCGAATCGTCATCCCGATCTAGCTTCTTGTCTGAGCATGATCTTTTCCGAAAACCGCTGCACACTTTTCGGGATCATGCTTTAGGGTCCCGTTTCCAAGTTGTCCGCCGCAAGCGTGGACGCACGCGCGCAGCGCAGCCTCAAGTCGATGGGCCGTCGCGCCCGGACAGCAAGGTCGCGATCCATCGAGTGGATGGGCGCTGCTCGCAAAGGGTGAGGGCTGCGATCACAATTGGCACGCCGATGAATGCGCCCGGGATGCCCCAGAGGAAGCTCCAGAAGAAGACCGCGAACAGCACCAGGAACGGCGAAACGGCGAGCGCGGCGCCCGCGATTCGCGGCTCCAGGTAGCTTCCGATCAGAAATTGGATGAGGTTGAGGCACGCGAAAACAAAGACGGCCAATTCCCAGGACTGGAACTGCACGAGCGCGAACAGCGTCGGAAAGACCGTCGCGACGAACGGCCCGATGAACGGGATGTAGTTCAGCACGAACGCAATCACGCCCCATGCCGTCGCCAGTTCGAGCCCCGCCAGCAGCGCGAAGGCCCATACGAGCAGGCCGGTCAAGACGCTCATGATGCTGCGGACGAGCATGTACTTCTGCAGCTTGCCGGCTATCTCCGAGCTCGCCTGCGCGAGCGTCGGCCCGCCCCCGTCGCCGCCCAGACGCTCGAGGTTCTTCCCGAAGTTCTCCACTTCGAGCAAGCCGAGGACCGCGAACACGAAGGTAATGAGCGTAAAGGTCACCAAGCCGTGCAGTCTCGTACCGACCTCCTGCACCGCGCGGATGAGCCAGCTCGCGCTGAAACTTTCCGTGAATATGCCCGAAACCAAGATGCCGTGCCCCTCGAGCCAGCTTGCCGATTCGACGTACAAGGTCTGAAATCGGCCGGCGTTGTCGATCAGCCACCGCCCCACCGTTCCGAATCCCCACACGACCAGGTATCCGAGCACGGTCACGACCACGAGCGTCGCGAGCATGGTGACAAGCAGTGCCACAAGTTTCGGCATTGCCGCCTGCAGCGCACGCTGGAGCGGCCACACGATGGCGATGACGAAGAGCGAGAAGGCGGCCGGGGCGAAAATCGAGCGAGCGAAGTAGAGCGCCGCGAAGACCAGGACCGCGGTGCAGAGCCCGAGCATGATCCGTATGCTGCGGCTGTTCACTCGGACCCGGTCAGGTTTGTCGACATGGGCGGGGTGCCGCCGCCGTTGCCGGCGGCGAGCGCGACACCCAGCATGAACCAGGGGCGCGGGTGATTGCAATCGCTGCGACGCGCCCGATGAACCGCGCTGAAGATGGCCGCGACATCGCTCGCCTGAAGCGCTGCCGGCGGACAAGCAGGCGTGGAGCACGTCCGGCGCGGAGCCCGCTCGCCGCCGTGCTATGCTTGCGGCCGCCATTGCGCAACTGAGATCAGCGGCCATGACGCCCAAGCACGATGAACGGCGGCTCACCCCCGAGGCGGCGGTCGAGCGCCTCGAGGCGGTCTATGCCGAGTCCTGCGCCGCGCTCGCACATGCGCTCGACCGCTATCTCGCAACCGGCACTCCGCCGTCGACGGCGGAGCGTGCGCGCTTTCGCTACCCGCTGCTGCGCGTGGTGTGCCGCGATATCGGAGCGGCCGCGCGCACCCGCCGCGCATTTGCCAAGTTCCAGCAGCCGGGGGTCTACGAGACGACGGTGACGCAGCCGCGACACTTTCGCGGCTACCTGCTGGAGCAACTCGTACCCTTGGTCGCGGAGTACGGCGCCGAAATATACGTAAGCCTCAGCAACCAGGAGATCCCCTATCCCTACGTGCTGGAGCGGGTCGAGGAGATTGCGAAACGCGGCGTGACCGCGCTCGAGCTCGCCCGCCATTTCCCCACGCCGCTGCTGCGGCTCGTCGGTGACGAAGTCGCCGATGGCCAATGGCCGATCAGGGAAGGTGGGACATTTCCGCTGGCGCTGTTCGACGCCGTTCGCGTCGATTTTTCGCTGCATCGCATCGTGCACTACACCGGCGGCGACTGGCGCGACGTGCAGAACTGGATATTGCTGACCAACTACCACCGCTACGTCGATCAGTTCGTGCGTTGGGGATTGAGCCGGCTCGATGCGAACGGTCTGTACGACCGCCTCGTGCTGCCGGGCGGCGGCGAGATCCGCCGCGGCAACACGACGGGCGAGGCGGAAACGGCCATCGCCGCAAGCCCCTGGCAGCGGTTCCAGATGCCGGCCTATCACCTCGTCGCACCCGACCGCCAGGGCGTGACCCTCGTCAATATCGGGGTCGGTCCCTCGAACGCCAAGAACATCACCGACCATTTGGCCGTGCTGCGTCCGAACTGCTGGCTGATGGTCGGCCACTGCGCCGGCCTGCGCCAGTCCCAGCACATCGGCGACTACGTGCTGGCGCACGCCTATTTGCGCCAGGACCGCATCCTCGACGCGGTCGTGCCGCTCGACATGCCGATCCCGGCGCTGGCCGAGGTGCAGGTCGCGCTCCAGGAGGCGGCCGCCCTCGTCACCGGCGAGCCGGAGGAGGCTCTCAGGCAAAGGCTCAGAACCGGCACCGTCGTCACCACCGACGACCGCAACTGGGAGCTCCGCTACACCCATGAGAGCCGCCGCTTCAACCTGTCGCGCGCCATCGCGCTCGACATGGAGAGCGGCACGATCGCCTGCAACGGCTATCGCCTGCGCGTGCCCTACGGCACGTTGCTGTGCGTTTCGGACAAGCCGCTGCATGGAGAGATCAAGCTGCCAGGCGCCGCCAATGCCTTCTATGAGCGTGCCGTCGTGCAGCATCTGGAGATCGGCCTCAAGGCTCTCGACCTTCTGCGCGAGGGGCAGCACACGCTGCATTCGCGCAAGCTGCGCTCGTTCGACGAGCCGCCCTTCCGATGAGACCGAAATAGCAGTTTGGTTGGTTGATCCGAGTTCGGCAGCGACGGATTGTCCGTCGCGTGGCGACGCGAACCTTGTTGCGGATCGACGGTCGCCCCCCTACGATGACGATAACCGCGGACGATAACGCGGCGGTGCCAGGGAAGTAGACGCGCTAAGAGCCGGGCTTGGTTTCGACGCGCTGTGCGCGCGAGCGACCTCCGACACGTGAGGCCGAAGCCGGGACTCCGGGAGGAGGGAGAAAGCCATGACCAAGTCGAAGCTTTCGCGACGGACGTTCATCGAAGCCGGTCTCGGGCTCACGGTCGCAAACTTCGTACCTGGCACGATGCCGCTGGCCGTCGCGGCCTCTTCGGAGGAGCGCACCGTCGCGGCTGGCAAAGCGGCCGGGGCCGCCGACGTCAGCGGGATGATCTGGTCGCCCTACCTCGTCCCGATGCAGCCGGTGATCGCGGAGTTCAAGAAGCAGACGGGGATCGGCGTCGGCGGCGTGCAGGACATTTCCATTTTCGACGCGCCGCAGCGCGCGATGGCGGAAGCGCTGTCCCGCTCACCGCAATTCGACTTCATTCACATCGATTCCAACATGATCCCGTCGCTGGCCTCCGCCGGTTATCTCGAGCCGCTCGACCAATACATGAAGCAGGCCGACTTCAAGATCGATGCCGTAGCCGACTACGCCAACTTCATGACCTACAAGGGACACACCTACGGCATTCCCACCGACGGCAACGTGCATATCCATTATCTGCGCAAGGACTTGGTGGAGGATGCGGACAACAAGAAGCGCTTCGCCGACAAGCACGGCAAGGAGCTGAAATTCCCCGCGACCTGGGAGGAGGATCTCGAAATCCAGCGGGCCCTGATGGATCCGGCGAAGGATCTCTACGGGTCCGGCAATTTGCGCAATCGCGCCAACGGCCCGACCTGGTGGTACATGATCTTCTACAGCGCCGGCGGCTTCACCTTCGACGACGACATGAACCCGACGCTCGACACGCCCGCCGGACAATACGCCGTCGACATTTACCTGCAGGACAAGAAGACGGCGCATCCGGAGTCGGCCGGGTGGGGCACGCCGCAGATGATCCCGCGCATCGCGCAGGGTCACGTCGTCAGCTGTCAGTATTGGGACGGCACGGCGAAGCTCAACGAGAATCCGGCGAAGTCGAAGACCGCCGGCAAGTGGCTGTACGGTCTCGTGCCGGGCTCGGATTTCTCCGGCCGGCGCATCCACCGCTCGATCTCGTCGCCGCTCGCCGCGTTGTTGATCAACAAGTACAGCCCACGCAAGGCACAGGCTGCCTACCTCGCGTTGTGGCTCGGTTCCGGCAAGAACAGCATTCCGATCGTGTCCGACCCGGTCAACACCTTCAACGACGCCTGGGCAAAGGAGCACATGACGGCACCACAGGTCGTCAATGCGTACAGCGCCCCGGCCATCAAGGCCATCGAGACCAATTTCCAGGTGGTCGCGCCGCCGACCTATCTGACCGGCTACCTGGAGTTCCAGGACACGCTCGGCAAGAACCTGTCGGAAGCCTATGTCGGTCAGCTGCCGGCCAAGGATGTGCTGAAGAAGACCAACGACGAGTGGAACGCCATCGTCCGTCGTATCGGCCGCGGCAAGCTCAAGGAGGAGCTGGCGAGCTACAAGGCGGTCATGCCGAAACGCGACAAGCCGGCGTGACGACTGGTAGCGACACCAACGGATTTGCGATCGACCGGTCCGCATGAGCCGCGAGCTCGGGCCGCCTGCCGGAGTTGGGGACATGAGTGTGGCCGCCGTTCCGGCCGCCGAGGTTCAGTCGCAGCCCTCGCGGCGCGAGCTCTCCAGACGGCGCGGGGTCAGGCACTTCAGGTGGTCGATCCTCGCCCCGCTGATTGCACTGTTTGCCTTCATCCTTCTGCCGGTGCTGTTCCTGCAGCTCTATTTCTCCCTCCACCAATGGACGGTATATCTCGGCTCGTGGTGGGACGCCGAATTTGTCGGCCTCGAGCTTTTCCGGGAAGTCTTGACCGATCCGCGCTTCGGCTGGGCGGTCGTGCGCTCGCTTGCGTTCGCCACCGGCTCGACGCTCGGCTGCTTCGTGGTGGGGTTCGCGCTCGCCTACCTCATGTACCGCCCATTTCGCGGCCAGGCCCTCTACTACATCATCTTCATTCTGCCGATGCTGACGGTCCCGGTGGTCGTCGCCTATACGGCGGAGATGATGCTGTACCAGAGCGGGCCCCTCAACGATCTCATAACCCGCGTCAGCGGCATCGAATTCAAGCCGGCCTGGCTGACCAATCCCGGCATCGCGCTCCCCACCGTGATGCTGCTGGAGATCTGGAACTGGACGCCGTTCTCCTTCATCATCATGCTGGCGGGGCTGGCATCGATCCCCAAAGAGCCGCTCGAAGCCGCCGAGATTCTCGGGGCCTCGAAGTGGCGGACTTTCTGCGAAGTGCAATTGCCGCTGTTGCGGCCGGTCATCTTCCTGGCGCTGGTGCTGCGCTTCCTCGAAGCGATCGCCGAATTCCCCAAGACCTGGGCCTTGCTGCAGGGCGGCCCGGGGACGGCGACCGAAACCCTCCCGGTCTACATCTTCATCACCACCTGGCAGTATTTTCAGATCTCCAAGGGAGCGGCGATGTCCTACATCGTCATGCTGCTGATGATCGTCATCGTGCTGTTCGCGATCAGGCTGCTGCGCAGGGAGAAGCGGTCGCTCGACCTGATGTACGGCGGCACGGCCGGCAGGTAGCGGGGCGGGGGCGATGACCAAATCGCGGCGGCGGCGGATCACGACGATCGTGCGGTACGGCGTGCTCACCATCTGGGCGGGGATCGCCTTCTTTCCGATCTATTGGATGGTCTCCACGTCCTTCAAGCCGGATACGCAATGGTTCGCCTGGCCGCCGGTCTACTTCCCCGACCCGCCGACGCTCGCCAACTATCTCAACGTCTGGTTCGGGGCCGAGGAATATGCCGCCACCCAGTACGCCATTTCCTCGCAGAAGCCGCTCATCTCGCTGTTCAACTCGACCGTCATCGCGACGACATCCACGCTGCTGGCGGTGCTGTTCGGATCGGTGATCGCCTACGGCGTCTCGCGCTATCGGGTCCTGTCGGAAGCGCGCATGTTCCAGCTCTTGATGCTGCGGATGATCCCGCCGATCGTGATCGTGGCGCCGCTCTCGCTCTACTATTCGGCCCTCGGCCTGCTGGACAGCAGGCTCGGCCTCATCCTCGTGTATTTCCTAACCAGCCTGCCCTACGCGATCTGGATGACCAAGAGCTTCATCGACGAAGTGCCGCGCGAGATCGAGCACGCCGCCGAGATTCTCGGCGCCACGCGCTGGCGCATCGTATTCGAGATCGTGCTGCCGCTGATCCGTTCCGGCCTGGTCGCCACCTTCCTTTTCATTCTGATCCTGACGTGGAGCGAATACCTGCTGGCGCTGATCATCACCAAGACGCAGGTGACCACGCTGCCGGTCGAGCTCTCGAAATATCAGGGCTCGACCGAGGGGCGCGTTTACGGTCGCCAGGCGGCACTCGCGGTCGGCATCACGGTTCCGCTGATGATCATCGGCCTCGTCATCCGCAAGCACCTCGCGCGGGGCTTCAGCTTCGGCATGGTACGGAGATAGTATTGGCCCGCATCGAGCTCTGCGACCTCACCAAGACCTACGGCTCTGTCGTCGCGGTCGAGAACCTCAGCTTCGCGATCGACGATGGCGAGTTCGTCGTCTTTGTCGGGCCTTCGGGCTGCGGCAAGACCACGACCTTGCGCATGATCGCCGGGTTCGAGGACCCGACCTCGGGCGAGATCCGCTTCGACGGGCGCGTAATCAATGATCTCGAGCCGCGCGACCGCGGACTCGGCATGGTTTTCCAGAGCCACGCGCTGTTCCCGCACAAGAACGTGGCGCAGAATATCGAGTTCGGCCTGCGCATGAAGAACGTCCCCCTGCCCGAGCGCGCCCGGCGCGTGCGCGAGGTCGCCGAGATGGTGGGCATCACGCATCTGCTCGACAAGATGCCGGCGCAATGCTCGGGCGGCGAATCGCAGCGTGTCGCGCTTGCCCGCACCCTGGTGACCAATCCGTCGACTTTCCTGCTCGATGAGCCGCTGTCGAGCCTCGACGCGAAATTGCGCCGCGAGTTGCGCGCGGAGTGCGATCGGCTGCACGAGGAGCTGCGGCGGACCTTCATCTACGTGACGCACGATCAGGAAGAAGCCATGACGCTCGCCGACCGCATCGTCGTCATGCGGTCCGGGCATATCGAGCAGATCGGCTCGCCCATGGACATATACTCCAATCCGATGAGCTACTTCGTCGCCGATTTCTTCGGTTCTCCGTCGATGAATCTCCTGGCCGGCGAGATCGTGCAGGACGGCGGGCTTCGCTTCCGCTCGTCGCGCTTCGACATCGCGCTGCCCGATCGCATCAAGGTGATCCGACCGGGGCCGGCGACGCTCGGCATCCGCCCCGAGCACGTCGGGGTCGGTTTCGACGGCAAGGGCGATGTCGAGCTGCCGGTGCGCCTGGTCGAGCCGCTCGGCAAGGACACGCTGCTTTACTTCGACGACGGGACGGAGCGCGCGTTCATCGCGGTCACCGAAGGTCTGGCGATGGCAGAGGTCAAGCGCGGCGCGCGCGTGACGCTCCGCTTCGAGCCGCAATGGCTCTACCTGTTCGGCGCCGACGGCCGGCGGATCGGGGTCGCGGCGTGACCGCCGCCGTCATCGCCCCGCCGTGACCGATAGATGGGGTGGCGGCGGCCGCATCCGATCCGTGGATTGATGGCAAACCGAATGTCGAGGGACCAATGGACTACCGCGAAGTCAGTGAGATCCGCGACGGCATGCGTATCGACTGGGACATGCCGATCACGATGGACGACGGTGTGGTGCTGCGCTGCGACATCTATCGGCCGGTCGCCGACGGCAAGTATCCCGTGATCATGACGTATGGCCCTTACGGCAAATGGCTGCATTTCGAGGATCTCTACACCGACCAGTGGCGGCGAATGTGCGCCGACCATCCGGACGTCCCGACCGGGTCGACCAACAAATATCAGTGCTGGGAAGTGGTGGATCCCGAGAAATGGGTGCCGGACGGCTATGTCTGCATCCGCGTCGACAGCCGCGGCGCGGGCCGCTCGCCGGGGGTCATCGACATCTGGTCGTTGCGCGAGGCGCGGGATCAGGCGCAGTGCGTCGACTGGGCCGGAGTGCAGCCCTGGTCGAACGGCAAGGTGGGCCTCAACGGCATCTCCTATTACGCCGAGAACCAGTGGCAGACGGCGGCGCTGCAGCCCAAGCATCTGGCCGCGATCTGTCTATGGGAAGGAGCGGCGGATTTCTACCGCGACATGGCGCATCACGGCGGCATCTTCTGCCGCGGCTTCGTGCAGGACTGGTCGAGGGCGCAGGTCTATACCGTGCAGCACGGGCGCGGTAGGCGCGGCTTCAAGAGCCGGATGAACGGCGACTGGGTGTCGGGGCCGGCGACCTTGTCGGACGAGGAGCTCGGCCAAAACCGGCGCGACTTTTACGAGGACTGCATTTCTCGCAAGCTCGACACCGACGAATACTGGCGCTCGCGCATGCCCGACTGGAGCAAGGTGAAGACGCCGCTGTTTTCGGCCGCCAACTGGGGCGGCCAGGGTCTGCACCCGCGCGGCAATTTCGAAGGGTTCGTGCGCGCGGCGTCCGACCAGAAGTGGCTCGAATGCCACGGCATCGAGCATTGGACGCATTTCTACACCGATTACGGCGTCGCACTGCAGAAGAAGTTCTTCGGCCATTTCCTCAAGGGCGAGGACACCGGCTGGGGCAAGCAGCCGAAAGTGCTGCTGCAGGTGCGCCATCCCGGCGAGAAATTCGTCGAGCGGCACGAGAACGAGTGGCCGCTCGCGCGCACCGAGTGGACCAAGTTCTATCTCCATCCGGCCGGCATGACGATGTCGACCGATGCGCAGACGTCGGCGGGCCGCGTCAGCTATGCCGGCTTCGGGGACGGCGTCACGTTCCTGACCGAGCCGCTCGAACGGGCGATCGAGATCACCGGGCCGATCGCCGCGAAACTGTGGGTGTCCTCGGCCACCGAGGACGCCGATCTGTTCCTGGTGGTGCGGGCGTTCACGCCAGATCTGAAGGAGGTCACTTTCCAGGGCGCGCTCGATTCCCACACGCCGATCGCCCAAGGCTGGCTGCGCTGCTCGCACCGCAAGCTCGACCGCAGGCTCACGCTGCCCTACCGCCCCTATCACACCCATGACGACGAGCAGAAGCTCGCGCCCGGCGAGGTCTACGAGGTCGACGTCGAGGTATGGCCGACCTGCATCGTGCTGCCGAAAGGCTACCGGCTGGCGTTGTCCGTGCGCGGCACCGACTACGTCTTTCCCGGCGAGCCCGGCGCGGGCGTGGAGACGCTCGGCAAGGTGTGGACCGGCGTCGGCCCGTTCACCCATAACGATCCGCGCGACCGCCCGCCGGCGGTCTTCGGCGGCGACGTGACGCTGCATGCCGGCCCCGATCGCCCGGCGCATGTGCTGCTGCCGGTCATTCCGCAAAAGTAAGCGAGTGAGCCGCTGCCATCCGCCGTGCGATGCATGGTCGCTCGCGAGCCGCCGGCACAACGAGGAGCGATCGACCCTCTTCGACACGAGCGACGCCGATGTCCGATCATCAGGCCAGTTTTCCGGGAGAAGAAACCATGAGCTACCGTGAGGTGAGCGAAATCCGCGATGGCATGCGGATCGATTGGGACATGCCCATTGCGATGGACGACGGACTGGTGCTGCGGGCGGACATCTTCCGCCCGATCAAGCAGGGACGCTACCCGGTCATCCTCAGCCACGGCCCTTACGGCAAATGGTTGCACTTCGAGGACGGCTACAGGACCGCCTGGAAGCGGATGGAGGAAAAGCATCCGAGCGTGATGGCCGGTTCGACCAACAGGTACCAGAGCTGGGAAGTCTGCGATCCGGAGAAATGGGTGCCGGACGGCTATGCCTGCGTGCGCGTCGACTCGCGCGGTTGCGGCCGCTCACCCGGTTACGTGGAGCACTGGTCGCCGCGCGAGACCAAAGATTTCTTCGACTGCATCGAATGGGCGGGCCGGCAGCCGTGGTCGAACGGCAAGGTCGGGTTGAGCGGCATCTCGTATTACGCCGTCAATCAGTGGAAGGTCGCGAGCATGCAACCAAAGCATCTCGCCGCCATCTGCGTCTGGGAAGGCTTTGCCGACTTCTATCGCGAGCTCAGCCACAACGGCGGCATCTACAACACCTTCGCGCAGAACTGGTACGACATGCAGATCAAGACGGTGCAGCACGGACTGGGCGTCAACGGCTACCGCAGCCGCATGAACGGCGACTGGGTGTCGGGCCCGGAGACGCTCACCGCCGAAGAGATGGGCGGCAGCCGCTACGATCTCGGAAGGAGCTATTTCTCGCATCCGCTGGACGACGACTATTATCAGGCGATGTTCCCGGACTGGACGAAGATCAAGGTCCCGCTGCTGTCGGCCGCCAATTGGGGAGGCCAGCCGCTGCATCCGCGCGGCAATTTCGAAGGCTTCTTCCAGTCGGTGTCGAAGCAGAAGTGGCTCGAGGTCCACGGCATCGAGCACTGGACGCACTACTACACCGACTACGGCGTCAAGCTTCAGAAGCAATTCTTCGGCTATTTCCTGAAGGGCGAGAAGAATGGCTGGGACAAGCAGCCGCGGGTGCAACTCAACATCCGCCATCCCGGCGAGAGATTCGTCATCCGCCACGAGGAGGCCTGGCCGATCCCGCGCACGCGATGGACGAAGCTCCATCTTGCAACCGACGGCCACAGGCTGGTCGCGGAAGCTCCGAAGGGCTCGGCCCAGGTGACCTTCGACGCCCTCGGGGACGGCGTCACGTTCCTGACCGAACCGATGGGTCGGGCTGCCGAGATCACCGGCCCGGTCGCCGCCAAGCTCCAGGTCTCGTCCTCGACCGAGGACGCCGATCTCTTTCTCGTGCTCCGGGTGTTCGCGCCCGACATGAAGGAGGTCGTGTTCCAGGGCGCGCTGGATCCCCACACGCCGATCGGGCAAGGCTGGCTGCGCGCCTCGCACCGCAAGCTCGACAAGACGCTCAGCTTGCCGTTCCGCCCCTATCACAGCCACGACGAGAAACAGCCGCTGAAGCCGGATCAGGTCTACGAGCTCGACATCGAGATCGTCCCGACCTGCATCGTCGTGCCGAAGGGCCATCGCGTGGGATTGAGCGTGCGCGGATGCGACTACGTCTATCCCGGCGGCTCCGGCGGCAAGCTGTCCAACATGAAGAACGAGTTCACCGGCAATGGCCCGTTCCTGCACGACGACCCGCGCGACCGCCCGCCCGCGATCTACGGCGGCAAGACCACGCTCCATCTCGGCGGCGGACGGGACAACTTCGTGCTGCTCCCGATCATTCCGGAAAAGCCGCAAGCAAGCGCAGCGCGGCCAAAGGCGAGCAAGACGGCGGCGAGAGCGGCGAAATCGCCAAAGGCATCGGCCAAGCCCGCGCCGCGGCGGCGGTGAACGAATCTCCGGCGGGGCGTGAGGGTATTCTCGCCCGGTCATGCGGGTGCGCTGGGGCGTGGGTTTGTTTTGCTCGCCCGTCCGCAAGACCCGGGGTACGCCGAAAATGCTGCGGCGCAAGCGCGGCCGACCGGATCGATGTTTGCAGCGCACGCATCGGGGCCGCTTGCCTTCTGCGCCATCCTGTCACCAACGCGCAGGAAACCGAAAGCGCTCACGGGCGTTCTACCAGCCCGGAGGG
>JBAUOM010000710.1:0-25020 GCA_049579765.1 Xanthobacteraceae bacterium | reverse complement strand
CGGCCGGGCCTGCCGCCCCGGGCGCGGCGGCCGCGCCGGCGGGCAGCGGCTCGTAGGGGTCGAGAGGCGAACATGAGCAAGAGGACACGCGAGCGCGCGCTGGCCGAGAACGAGGCGAAAGCGGTCGCCCGCATGCTGCGGGTGAGCCCACAGAAGCTCAATCTCGTCGCGCAGCTCATTCGCGGCAAGAAGGTGGCGACGGCGCTGGCCGACCTCGAATTCTCGCGCAAGCGCATCGCCCGCGACGTACGCAAGTGCCTGGAGTCGGCGATCGCCAATGCCGAGAACAATCACGATCTGGATGTCGACGATCTCGTCGTTGCCGAGGCGCATGTCGGCAAGGCGATCGTGATCAAGCGGTTCCACCCGCGTGGCCGCGGCCGCATGGGACGGATATTCAAGCCGTTCGCGAACCTGACCATCGTGGTGCGTCAGGTCGAAGCGGCGGCGTCTTGAGAGGAAAAAATGGGTCAGAAGGTCAATCCGGTCGGCTTGCGGCTCGGCATCAACCGCACCTGGGATTCGCGGTGGTACGCCGGCAAGAACGAGTACGGCCAATTGCTCCACGAGGACATGAAAATCCGCGAGGAGCTGATGAAGGATCTCAAGCAGGCGGCGGTGTCGAAGATCGTCATCGAGCGGCCGCACAAGAAATGCCGGGTGACCGTTCAGTCGGCGCGACCGGGCGTGGTGATCGGCAAGAAGGGCGCCGATATCGAGAAGCTGCGCCGGAAGGTCGCAAAGCTCACGCAGTCCGACGTCGTGATCAACATCGTCGAGATCAGAAAGCCGGAGCTGGATGCCCAGCTCGTGGCCGAATCGATCGCGCAGCAGCTCGAGCGTCGGGTGGCCTTCCGTCGCGCCATGAAGCGCGCGGTGCAGTCGGCGATGCGGCTCGGCGCCGGCGGCATCCGCATCAATTGCTCGGGACGCCTGGGCGGCGCCGAGATCGCGCGCATGGAATGGTATCGCGAAGGCCGGGTGCCGCTGCACACGCTGCGGGCCGATGTCGATTACGGCGTGGCCACCGCGTTCACCACCTACGGCACTTGCGGCGTCAAGGTCTGGATCTTCAAGGGCGAGATCATGGAGCACGACCCGATGGCGCAGGACAAGCGGATGGCGGAAGGCGAGGCGGGACGGCCGCGTCGCGACGCCTCCTGAGACGGCCGGATCGGATAAGAAAGGCGACGCGCCATGCTGCAACCGATGCGCACCAAGTTCCGCAAGGCGCACAAGGGCCGGATCAAGGGTATTGCGACCTCGGGCGTCGAGCTCGCGTTCGGCCAGTTCGGGCTCAAGGCCCTGGAGCCCGAGCGCGTCACGGCGCGGCAGATCGAGGCGGCGCGGCGCGCGCTCACCCGTCACATGAAGCGCGCCGGCCGGGTGTGGATCCGTATCTATCCGGACGTGCCGGTGTCCAAGAAGCCGCTCGAAGTGCGGATGGGCTCGGGCAAGGGAGCTCCGGAATACTGGGTCGCCCGGATCAAGCCGGGGCGCGTCCTGTTCGAGGTCGACGGCGTGCCGGTGGCGCTCGCGCGCGAGGCGCTCGGCCTCGCTGCAGCCAAGCTGCCGATCAAGACGCGTTTCATCGAGCGCATCTCGGAATAGGCCGGGGAGTGGAACGACCATGAAGACGGGTGATATCAGGGCCATGACCGTCGATCAGCTCGACGACGAGGCTCTCAAGCTCAAGAAGGAGCGGTTCAACCTGCGTTTCCAGCGCGCAACGGGGCAGCTGGAGAATACCGCACGGGTGCGGCAGGTTCGCCGCGACATCGCTCGGATCAAGACGATCGCGGCGCAGAAGCGCGCCGGCCAGCCGGTGCCAACTCGCCAGGACGAGACAACTAGGCCGAAGCGCACCGCGCGCTCGAAGGCCAAGTCGGAGTAGACGAGAGATGCCGAAGCGCATGCTGCAGGGCGTCGTCGTGAGCGACAAGCAGGACAAGACGGTGGTGGTGCGTGTCGAGCGCCGCTTCACTCACCCCGTCATGAAAAAAACGGTGCGTCGCACCAAGAAGTACCATGCCCACGACGAAGGCAACGAATATCACGTGGACGACATCGTCTGGATCGAGGAGCGCCGCCCGCTCTCCAGGCTCAAACGGTGGCAGGTCATCCGCGGCGAGAAGAAGAAGGTCGTGTAGGGCGCGCTACGCGCTGGAAGCAACAAGACGACGGTGGCGTCATGATTCAGATGCAAACTAATCTAGACGTGGCGGACAATAGCGGCGCGCGCCGTGTCATGTGCATCAAGGTGCTGGGCGGCTCGAAGCGTAAGTATGCCACCATCGGCGATGTGATCGTGGTGTCGGTGAAGGAGGCCATTCCGCGCGGGCGGGTGAAGAAAGGCGACGTGATGAAGGCCGTGGTGGTGCGGATATCGAAGGACATCAAGCGTCCCGACGGTTCGATCATCCGTTTCGATCGCAATGCGGCGGTATTGATCAATCCGCAGATGGAGCCGGTCGGAACGCGCATCTTCGGACCGGTGCCGCGGGAGCTGCGCGCCAAGAACCACATGAAGATCATCTCGCTCGCGCCGGAGGTGCTGTGATGGCCGCGAAGATCCGCAAGGGCGACAAGGTGATTGTCCTCACCGGGCGCGACAGAGGGCGTACCGGCGAGGTCATCGAGGTGCGTCCGCACGAGGAGCGCGCCCTGGTGCGCGGCGTCAACCTGGTGAAGCGGCATCAGAAGCAGAGCCCGCAGCAGGAAGGCGGCATTATCTCCAAGGAGGCGACGGTGCATCTGTCCAATCTGGCGCTCGCCGATCCCAAGGATGGCAAGCCGACGCGCATCGGCTTCAAGTTCGTGGGCGAAGGCGACGGTCGGCGAAAGGTGCGAGTGGCCAAGCGTTCGGGAGTCGAGATCGATGGCTGACAGCGAAGCCAAAGCCAAACCCGGCAAGCCCGACAAGTCGGAGCGCGCCCCGCGCCCCGGCAAGGGTGACAAGGGCCAGCCGGCTCAAAAAGCCGCGAAGTCCGAGAAAGACGACAAGGGCGCCAAGCGCGAGGTTGTCGAGAAGGCGCCGCAGGCGAAGAAGCCGGAGGAACGCGTCACGCCGCGGCTGAAAACCTATTTCGAGGGCGTGGTGCGCCAGCGACTGGCCGAGCAGTTCAGCTACAAGAATCGCATGCAGGTGCCGGTGCTGGAAAAGGTAGTGATCAACATGGGCATCGGCGAAGGGGTCAACGACCGCAAGAAGGTCGAGGCCGCCGCCAATGATCTCAGCCTGATCGCGGGTCAGAAGGCGGTGATCACCAAGGCGCGCAAGTCGATCGCCACGTTCAAGGTGCGCGACGGCCAGGCGATCGGATGCAAGGTGACGCTGCGCAAGACGCGCATGTACGAGTTCGTCGACCGGTTGATCAATATCGCGTTGCCGCGCGTGCGGGACTTCCGTGGCCTCGCGCCGAAGAGTTTCGACGGCAGGGGTAATTACACGATCGGCATCAAGGAGCACATCATCTTTCCCGAGATCGACTACGACAAGGCGGCCGATGTGTGGGGCATGGATATCACGGTGTGCACCAGCGCCAAGACCGACGACGAGGCGCGCGCGCTGTTGGGCGCGTTCAATTTCCCATTCCGGCAGTGAGGGCGATCCTCAAACGCGGAAATTCAGGAGATATCGATGGCGAAGAAGAGTGCGATCGAGAAGAACAAGAGACGACGCAAGCTGAGCAAGAAGTATTCGGGCCGGCGGACGCGGCTGAGGGCCATCGCGCGCGACAAGGCCAAGCCGATGGAGGAACGGTTTGCGGCGGCGCTCAAGCTCGCGGAGCTGCCGCGGAACTCGTCGGCGACCCGCGTCCGCAATCGCTGTGAGATTTCCGGCCGGCCGCGCGGCTACTATCGCAAGCACAGGCTTTCGCGCATCGCGCTCCGGGAACTGGGCTCCAAGGGCCTGATCCCCGGCCTGCTCAAGTCGAGCTGGTGAGGAGGGGCAGGCGATGGCCATGAACGATCCGCTCGGCGACATGATCGCGCGCATTCACAATGCGCAAATGCGTAACAAGTCCAAGGTGTCGACTCCGGCCTCGCGGCTGCGGGTGAGCGTGCTCGACGTGCTCAAGACCGAGGGCTTCATCCGCGGCTATGCGGCGGTGGAGCACCAGAATGGCCGCAAGGAGCTCGAGATCGAGCTGAAATACTACGATGGCGAGCCGGTCATTCGGGAGATTTCGCGGGTGTCGAAACCGGGGCGGCGGGTCTATGCTTCGGTCAGGGCTCTTCCGCGCGTGAACAACGGATTGGGTGTCGCGATCCTGTCGACGCCCAAGGGCGTCATGGCCGATCACGACGCGCGCGACAACAACGTGGGCGGAGAAATCCTCTGCACGGTGTTCTAGCCGCAATCAACGGATCAACAGCATGTCTCGTGTCGGAAAGAAACCTGTTGCCATCCCCTCCGGCGTCACCGCCAGCGTGGAGGGTCAGGTCGTCAGGGTGAAGGGCCCGAAGGGTGCGCTCTCGCTCGTGCTGCATAACGATGTCGCGGCCAAAGTGGAAGGAAGCGAGGTCAGGATCGATCCGCGCGCCGACACCAAACGCGCCCGTTCCATGTGGGGAACCTACCGGTCGCTGCTAGCCAATGTGATGACTGGGGTGACCAAGGGCTTCGAGCGAAAGCTCGAGATCACCGGAGTCGGCTATCGCGCCGCGGTGCAGGGCAAGAACCTGCAGGTTCAGCTCGGCTACAGCCACGACATCCTGTATCCGATCCCGGAAGGCATCACGATCGCGGTGCCGAAGCCCACCGAGATCGTCGTCACGGGTATCGATGGCCAGAAGGTCGGCCACGTCGCCGCCGAAATTCGCGCCTTCCGCAAGCCCGAGCCTTACAAGGGCAAGGGCGTCAAATACGCCGGCGAATACATCTTCCGCAAGGAAGGCAAGAAGAAGTGATGGGAGCGCAGAATGGCGACAGTCACTGATCGTACGCTGCGGCGGACGGCGAAGGTGCGGCGCAATGTGCGCCGGGCCGCGGGTCAGCGTGCGCGGCTCTCGGTCTTCCGCTCCTCGAAACACATCTACGCCCAGCTGATCGATGACGGCAATGGCCGTACCGTCGTGTCCGCTTCCTCTCTGGAGAAGGACATGCGCGACGGGCTCAAGACCGGCGCCAATATCGAGGCGGCGAAGGCGGTGGGAAAGCGGCTTGCCGAGCGCGCGTCGGCCCAGGGCATCAAGCAAGTCGTGTTCGATCGCGGCGGTTATCTCTACCACGGTCGGATCAAGGCGCTGGCGGACGCGGCGCGCGAAGGCGGCCTCGATTTCTGACGATGGTAGACGCAGGGCGCAGGAGATTGGAACAGGGACGCGAACGCGGCTTCTTTGGTCGGCGGCCGTCTGTCATCTGTTCTCTGACTACAAGCACGGACGCGAACAGGTTGGAAACATATCATGGCACGTGAACCACGCGAGCGACGCGAGCGGGAAGAGCGCGATAGCGAATTCACCGACAAGCTGGTCCACATCAATCGGGTGGCCAAAGTCGTGAAGGGAGGTCGCCGCTTCGGGTTTGCCGCGCTCGTTGTCGTCGGTGACGAGAAGGGACGGGTCGGCTTCGGTCACGGCAAGGCGCGCGAAGTGCCGGAGGCGATCCGCAAGGCCACCGACGCCGCCAAGCGCGGCCTCATCCGGGTGCCGCTGCGCGAAGGCCGCACGCTGCATCATGACGTGGCCGGCCGCCACGGTGCCGGCCGGGTCTATCTGCGGGCGGCGCCGCCCGGAACCGGAATCATCGCCGGCGGCCCGATGCGGGCGGTGTTCGAGACGCTCGGCATGCAGGACGTGGTGGCGAAATCGCTGGGATCGTCCAACCCGTACAACATGGTGCGGGCGACCTTCGACGCGCTCAAGCACCAAGATTCGCCACGTTCGGTCGCGGCGCGGCGGAGCATCAAGGTATCGACGTTGCAGTCGCGCCGGCGCGACGTCGGCGAGAGCGAGCAGGCCGCCGACTGAACGTCGTCAGGCTGTCCGAGAGGCCGACATGAGTAGGACCGACAAAGTGATCAAGATCGAACAGGTCGGCAGCCCGATCCGCCGGCATCATTCGCAACGCGAGACGCTGATCGGGCTCGGCCTCAACCGGATCGGGCGCGTCGCCGAGTTGCCGGACACGCCGCAGATCCGAGGCATGATCGCCAAGGTCCGGCATCTGGTCCGACTGGTGGAGGGGAAGGGAGAGAGCCGATGAAGCTGCACGAACTGGCCGACCGCCCGGGTGCGCGCAAGAAACGCACGCGCATCGGCCGTGGCATCGGCTCCGGCACGGGCAAGACCGGCGGCCGCGGCGGCAAGGGCCAGACCGCGCGCTCGGGCGTACGCATCAAGGGTTTCGAAGGCGGGCAGATGCCGCTGCATCGCAGGCTGCCGAAGCGCGGCTTCAAGAATACGTCGTTCGCGCGCAAGCTGAATGAAGTCAATCTCGACAGGATTCAGGCGGCGATCGAAGCCGGCAAGCTCGACGCGAGCGCTCCGATCGATGCCGCGGCCCTGGTCAAGGCGGGCGTGCTGAGGAGGGCCAAGGACGGGGTCCGGCTGCTCGGCTCCGGCGAAATCAAGACCAAGCTCGCCTTCTCGGTCTGGGGGGCGTCAAAGTCGGCGGTGGCGGCGGTGGAGAAACTGGGCGGCTCGGTCACCATCCTGGCGCCGAAGCGGGAGGCGGGCGAACAGGCGGCCTGATGCCTATATAGGTCGGGGCGTCCAAGCGCGCCGCTCGGGGGTTTCCGAGAGCGCTTCTTGGGGGCGGAACGGGAGCTTCAACCCCATGGTCTCTGCAGCAGAACAACTCGCCGCCAATCTCAATTTTTCGGCGCTCGCCAAGGCCGAAGAACTCAAGAAGCGCATCTGGTTCACGCTCGGCGCGCTCCTGGTCTATCGGCTCGGCACGTATATCCCGTTGCCGGGCATCGATCCCTCGGCCTGGGACCAGATCTTCCGGTCGCAGGCGGGCGGCATCCTCGGAATGTTCAACATGTTCTCCGGCGGCGGCATCCACCGCATGGCGATCTTCGCGCTGAACATCATGCCGTATATCTCGGCTTCGATCATCATCCAGCTGATGACCACGGTGTCGCCCACGCTCGAGCAGCTCAAGAAGGAGGGCGAGCAGGGCCGTAAGGTCATGAACCAATACACCCGCTACCTCACCGTGGTGCTCGCCGCATTCCAGTCCTACGGCATCGCGGTCGGGCTCGAAGGAGCCGGCAGCGTGGTCTCGGATCCCGGCTGGTTCTTCCGCATCGAGACCGTGATCACGCTTACCGGAGGAACCCTGTTCCTGATGTGGCTCGGCGAGCAGGTCACCTCGCGCGGGATCGGCAACGGCATTTCGCTGATCATCCTCTCGGGCATCGTCGCGGAGCTGCCGTCCGCCGTCGTCGGGACGCTCGAACTCGGCCGCCAGGGCGCGCTGTCGACCGGGCTGATCGTCGCGGTCCTTGTGATGGCGGTGGCCGTGATCGCCTTCATCGTCTTCATGGAGCGGGCGCAGCGGCGGCTGTTGATCCAGTATCCCAAGCGCCAGGTCGGCAACCGCATGTTCGAGGGCCAATCCTCGCACCTGCCGCTCAAGCTCAACACGTCCGGTGTTATCCCGCCGATCTTCGCATCGTCACTGCTGCTGTTGCCGACGACGGTCGCCAACTTCAACGCCGGCCAAGGCCCGGACTGGTTCGTCACCATCACTACCCAGCTTGGTCACGGCCGGCCGCTGTTTCTCATTCTCTATGTCGGCCTCATCGTGTTCTTCGCGTTCTTCTATACCGCGATCGTATTCAACCCGACCGAGACTGCGGAGAACCTGAAGAAGCACGGTGGCTTCATCCCCGGCATCCGGCCGGGCGAACGCACCGCGGAGTACATCGATTATGTGCTCTCGCGCATCACGGTGATCGGCGCCGGCTACCTCGCTCTCGTCTGCTTGTTGCCGGAGATCCTGATCTCCTATGCGGCGGTGCCGTTCTACTTCGGCGGCACCTCGCTGTTGATCGTAGTCAGCGTCACGATGGATACGGTAGCGCAAATCCAGGGCTACTTGCTGGCCCATCAATATGAAGGTCTGATCAAACGGTCGAAGCTGCGGGGGCGGCGTAGATGAGGTTGATACTGCTCGGCCCGCCGGGGGCCGGCAAGGGTACCCAGGCCCAGCGGCTCGTCGCCAAGCATGGGTTGGTGCAGCTTTCTACCGGAGACATGTTGCGCGAGGCGGTCAAGGCCGGCACGCCGGTGGGGCTGCGCGCCCAGGAGGTGATGGAGCGCGGCGAATTGGTGCCCGACGATCTCGTGGTGGCCATCGTCGCCGACCGCATCCAGGAGCCCGACGCGCGCAAAGGCTTCATTCTCGACGGGTTTCCGCGCACCGTGCCGCAAGCCCACGCGCTCGATCGCATGCTCAAGGAGAAGGGCCTCGAGCTCGATGCGGTCATCGAGCTGAAGGTGGACGAGGCTGCGTTGCTCGAGCGCATCGAGAAGCGGATCATCGAGACCAAGGCGCGGGGCGGGACGCTGCGCTCCGACGATAACCCGGAGGTGCTGCGGCGGCGGCTCTTGGCCTACCGGGATCAGACCGCGCCGCTCGCCACCTATTATCGGCTGCAGAGCGTGCTGCGGTCGGTCGACGGCATGGCCTCGATCTGGGAAGTGGCGAAGGCGATCAGCCGGGTGCTCCAGGAGGCGCCAGTCAAGGCCTCGCCAGCCTCTCAACGAGGCGCCAAGCCGGCGGCACCGGCGGCGCCGGCCAAAGTCCGCCCGTCGGGCGCCGGAAAGACCGCAAAGCGGCGAGCCGATCGGCCCGCGGGCGCGGCGGTCAATAACAAGAATGCGAGCAGCCGCCGGCAAGCGGCGGGGTCGAAGGCCAAGTCCGTCCGAAAACCTCGGAAAATCAAGGTCAAAGCCTCGGCATCCCGGCGGCGGCCCACGGCCGGAGGAGCGGCGTCCAAGCGTAAAAGGAATCGCCAGCAGAGGTTGACGAAACGCCGGTGAATCCATTAATAACCCGCATCCGAATCGAGAGGTCGAACGATACCGGGCCCCGGGGAACGGGGAGGGTGTCGCGTTATCGTTTGCGAACCGCCATCGAGTGGAACGACCGCTGGCCGCTTTGGTCGCGCCGGCATAAGGAGTGAATGGCCGTGGCTCGCATCGCCGGCGTGAATATACCAACCAACAAGCGCGTCATCATTGCGTTGCAATATATCCATGGGATCGGGCCGAAAAAGGCCAATGAAATCATGGCGAAAGTGGGGATTCCGGACGAGCGGCGGGTGGCGCAGCTGACCGATCAGGAGGTGCTGCAGATCCGCGAGGTCATCGACCGCGATTACTTGGTCGAGGGCGACCTGCGCCGCGAAGTCGCGATGAACATCAAGCGGCTGATGGATCTCGGGTGCTACCGCGGGTTGCGGCATCGGCGCGGACTGCCGGTGCGCGGCCAGCGCACCCATACCAACGCCCGCACCCGCAAGGGGCCGGCGAAGCCGATCGCCGGCAAGAAGAAGTAAGGCCGCGTTCTACGTCACGGACCAGTTCGGCCCGGCTGCTGCGGCACCGCGCCCGCGAGAGGATCGAGAATGGGCAAAGAAGCTACCCGCGTTCGCCGGCGCGAACGCAAGAATATCGCTTCCGGCGTCGCGCATGTGAACGCGACCTTCAACAACACCATGATCACCATCACCGACGCCCAAGGAAACACCATCGCCTGGTCGTCGGCCGGCACCATGGGCTTCAAGGGCTCGAGAAAATCGACACCCTATGCGGCACAGGTGGCGGGCGAGGACGCCGCCAAGAAGGCGCAGGAGCACGGCATGCGTACGCTCGAAGTCGAGGTCGCGGGTCCGGGTTCCGGCCGCGAGTCGGCGTTGCGTTCGCTGCAGTCGGCCGGGTTCACCATCACCTCCATTCGCGACGTGACGCCGATTCCGCACAACGGCTGCCGTCCACGCAAGAGGCGCCGAGTATGACCGACGACATTCTCATCCGGCGGGCTCCTGAGGCGTCCGCCGCCGCCGACAATTCCCACGGGGCGGAGTGGGGTGCGCGGCCGCCCGCCGCGCCGCTCAAAGCGATGGGTGCCAACGTGACGATCCAAAAGAATTGGCAGGAACTGATCCGACCGAACAAGCTGCAGGTGAGCGCCGGCACCGATCCCAAGCGTGAGGCCACGGTGGTCGCCGAGCCGCTCGAGCGCGGCTTCGGGGTGACGCTGGGAAACGCGTTGCGGCGCATCCTGCTGTCGTCGCTGCAAGGCGCGGCGGTGCAGTCCGTGCATATCGACGGCGTGCTGCACGAGTTCTCATCGATCCCCGGTGTGCGCGAGGACGTGACCGATATCGTTCTCAACATCAAGGACATCGCCATCAAGATGCAGGGCGACGGGCCCAAGCGGATGGTGGTGAAGAAGCAGGGACCGGGCGCGGTCACCGCCGGCGACATCCAAACCGTAGGCGACATCGTGGTGCTCAACCCGGATCTCGCCCTGTGCACCCTGGACGAGGGCGCCGAGATCCGCATGGAGTTCACGGTCAATACCGGCAAGGGCTATGTCCCCACCGAGCGCAATCGGCCGGAGGATGCGCCGATCGGCCTGATTCCGGTAGACAGCCTCTACTCGCCGGTGCGCAAGGTCTCCTACAAGGTCGAGAACACCCGCGAGGGGCAGATTCTCGACTACGACAAGCTGACCATGCAGATCGAGACCAATGGCGCGGTCAGCCCGGAGGACGCGGTCGCCTATGCCGCGCGCATCCTGCAGGACCAGCTCAACGTCTTCGTCAATTTCGAAGAGCCGCGCAAGGAGGTGGTCACCGAGGCCATTCCCGACCTTGCCTTCAATCCGGCCTTCCTGAAGAAGGTCGATGAGCTCGAGCTTTCGGTGCGCTCGGCAAATTGTCTGAAGAACGACAACATCGTCTACATCGGCGATCTCGTGCAGAAGACCGAGGCGGAGATGCTGCGCACGCCGAATTTCGGCCGCAAGTCGCTCAACGAGATCAAGGAAGTGCTGGCGCAGATGGGCCTCCATCTCGGCATGGAAGTGCCGGGCTGGCCGCCCGACAATATCGATGAGCTGGCCAAACGCTTCGAGGATCATTACTGACGGATGCCAGACGTCTGTCCGCCGTCATCCGAGGAATGCCATGCGCCACGGTAACGCCCATCGCAAGCTTAACCGCACGCCCGAGCATCGCCGCGCCATGTTCGCCAACATGGCGGCGGCCTTGATCAAGCACGAGCAGATCGTGACCACCTTGCCGAAGGCCAAGGACTTGCGGCCGATCGTCGAGAAGCTGGTCACGCTGGGCAAGCGCGGCGACCTGCACGCGCGCAGGCAGGCGATCGCGCAGATGCGCGACCTCGCCATGGTCAAGAAGCTGTTCGACGTGCTCGGCCCTCGCTACAAGGATCGCAACGGCGGCTACACCCGCGTCCTGAAGGCTGGTTTCCGCTATGGCGATTCCGCGCCGGTCGCGGTGATCGAGTTCGTCGATCGCGACCAGACGGCTAAGGGCAAGGACTCCGGCCCGGTGCAGGAGAAAGCCGCCGCGGTTCCGGCACCGGCATAGCGACCGCAGCCGGCGAATGAGTACGGGGCAGCGCCGCAGGCGCTGCTCTTTTTTTGCCAGCGCCGCTCTGATCGATTCCAGTTGGCAGCGTCGGCGAACACGCTATCTTGCGATGGCGGATTGCACGAGCCGCTTGATCAATGGAGGACTGGGTAATGAACGGTGGTTTCGGGATTGCTGCTGCATTTGCAGCGCTGCTGGTGACAACGGCGCAGGCGCAAACGCCGGTCGAGCGCGGCGGCTACCTCGTCAACACCATCATGACGTGCAACAACTGTCACACGCCGATGGGCTCCAATGGTCCGCAATTCGACAAGGCGCTGTCGGGTGGACTGCGCTTCGACGAACCGCCGTTCGACGTCACCGCATCGAACATCACGCCCGATCCGGAAACCGGAATCGGCAGATGGAGCGACGCCGACATCAAAAAGGCGATGCACGACGGCGTGCGTCCAAGCGGTCACCATCTTGCGGAAGTCATGCCGACCGGCTTCTACAAGCTCCTCACGCCTGGCGATCTCGACGGCATCGTCGCCTACCTGCGCTCGATCCGGCCGGTCGCCAACAAGGTGCGTGACCCCGTCTACAGAATGCAGATTCCGCACCAGATTTTCCCGGGCGCCGAACAGGCGATGCCCGAGGCCGATCTGAATGACAAGGTGAAGCGCGGCTTCTACCTCGCCACCATCGGGCATTGCATGGAATGCCATACGCCGTTCGGACCGCCCGGAACCGGCGTCGATTTCCAGAATTCGCTCGGCAAGGGCGGACGGGAGTTCAAGGGGCCATGGGGCGTGTCGGTCTCTCGCAATATCACCTCGAGCAAGGCCCATGGACTGGGCGATTGGAGCGACGCCGACGTCAAGCGCGCCATCACCCAGGGCGTGCGCAAGGACGGCACCAAACTCAAGCCGCCGATGGGCTTTCCCTACTACGCCAAGATGACCGATGGCGATCTCGACGCCGTGGTAGCGTATCTGCGCACGGTTCCGGCGAAAGAGTGAGGCCCGTCGTTCCGGCGCCCACGACCTGCGGCCGCGCCGTCTTCCAGCGCGGCCATCACCGGCGCCGGCGTGCATCCCTGCCGAGCACATCGTAGACGTCGGCCGGGGCGAAATCGTCGGTGATGATGTCGCCGTTATTCGCCTGCGACCGCGGCTTGTCCATGCGCCGCAGCAAGGTCAGCGGCAGCGGGAACCGGAACGCGTGGCGCTCCTGCAGCGCTGCGGCCCTGCTTTCGAGCGTGTCTTTGTCGAGAGGCGCCACGGTGGCGACCGCGATCACTTCGCCTATTCCCGTCGGATAGAGATCGAGGCCGGCGAAGACCTCGCTCAGCGTCCTCACGGTGGACGCATAAAGCTTGCTGCCGTCGTGCACGTTGAACGCGGCGGCGCCGCCGGGGGCGAGCCGCTGCTTGACCAGCGTGTAGAACTCGCGCGTGAGAAGGTGAAACGGCACATAGCCGCCGCGATACGCGTCGAGCAGGATGAGGTCGTAGAGCTCGCTGTGCCGGTGCAGGAACACCCTGCCGTCGCCCGCCTGGTAGCGGACGCGCTCGCTCTCGCGCAGGCCGAAATAGGTCTTGGCCGCGGTGATCACGCCGCGATCGATCTCCACGGTGGTGATTGCGGCTTCCGGCATGAAGCGCCCGAGATAAGTCGAGATCGAGCCGCCGCCGAGCCCGAGCATCAGGATTTTCCTAGGTGTGCCGGGATAGATCGTGGCGATGGTCATCACCTGCGCGTAACGCAGCGGCAGGTCATCGGGATCGACGAGGTTGACCACGGACTCGGTATAGTCCCAACCCTTCACCTGGAACGACATCACCAATTGGTTGGCGCGCCTGGTGATGAAGACGTCGTTGTATTCGGTCTCGATATGGGCAACCCGGCCGGCGGGACGGGTGAGCATGGCCGCGCGGATGCCGTCGTCGATCAGGCTTTCCGCTTGACCGGCCTGGGCCGCGAGCGCGCCGAGCGCGAGGATGACGAGCGCAAGGCCGAAGCGGCGCGGGACGCGGGCCAGCGCCAGCAGCGCCAGTCCCGCGACGAGGCCCAGCGCGCCGAGCGCCAGGGTGATGGCGCGCGAGCCGATCGCCGGAATGAGGACGAAGGTGGTGCCGAGCGTGCCGGCGATCGAGCCGGCGGTGGAGACGCCGTAGACCGCGCCGGATACGCGGCCGGAGCGTTGCGCCGAGCGCAGCAGCAGCCGGATTGCGAAGGGCGAATACATGCCCAGCAAGGTCACGGGAAAGAGCATGAGGGCGAGCGCGGAGACCAGGCTGCCGGCGCGGATATCGTCGATGCTTCCGAGTACCAATTCGAGCACGGCTTGCGCGAAGCTCGGCAGCGCCAGCAGATAGACCGATCCTGCGATCACGGTGAGCGCCAGCACCGCGGGGGAGGCGGTGCGGTCCGCGAGCGCGCCGCCCAGGAAATAACCGACGGTGAGCGCAACCAACACGGTCGAGATCAGCGCCGCCCAGGTATAGATGCCGCTGCCGAAATAAGGATTGAGGTAGCGTGAGCCCAGCATCTCGAAGCTCATCACGATTGCGCCGGTGACGAAGGCTGCGGCATAGATCGCGGCGGCGAAGGCGCGCGAGGGGTCCGCGGTCGGTTCGAAGGGAGAGTGGTCCACACGGGGCCTCGGCGGGAGGACGGAACGGGCGGGCCAGTTTAGGCAACATCGGCGGACCAGTTCCATAGCTCCACCCCCGCACTACGCCCTTCAATTGCCGCGCGCTTGGGCCTATATCTCACCTCGCCAGAATCGGGATCCCCGCTATGTCCTTGCAGCTAAAGCCGTCTTTGCGCCTCTCCTGGCTTGCGAGCGCCGTGCTCGTCATGTTGGCGGCGACACCGCTCGCGACCGTGGCTCAGGATCGCGGCGTCGAGCGCAAAGTGCCCTCGTCGCTCAACGAGTTGCGCCTGTCCTACGCGCCGGTGGTGCAGCGCGTGGCGCCGGCGGTGGTCAATGTCTATGCCGCCAAGACGGTCGCGGTCCGCAACCCATTGTTCGACGACCCGATCTTCCGGCGCTTTTTCGGCATGCCGGACGGGCGCGGGGGGGCGGGCGAGCAGGTCCAGCGCTCGCTCGGCTCGGGCGTGATCGTCGATGCCGCGGGCCTCGTGGTCACCAACAACCACGTGATCGAGGGCGCGGATCAGGTGAAGGTCTCGCTGTCCGACAAGCGCGAATTCGAAGCCGAGATGGTGCTCAAGGATTCACGCTCGGACCTCGCGGTGCTGCGCATCAAGGCGCAGCATGAGCGCTTTCCGGCGCTCGAGTTCGCCGACTCGGACGCGTTGCAGGTGGGCGACGTGGTGCTCGCCATTGGCAACCCCTTCGCCGTCGGCCAGACCGTGACGCACGGCATCGTCTCGGCGGTCGCGCGCACCCAGATCGGCATCACCGACTACCAGTTCTTCATCCAAACCGACGCTGCCATCAATCCGGGCAACTCGGGCGGCGCGCTGGTCGATCTCGGCGGGCGGCTCGTCGGCATCAATACCGCCATCTTCTCGCGTTCGGGCGGCTCCCAGGGCATCGGTTTCGCCATCCCCGCCAACATGGTCAAGGTGGTGGTCGCTTCCGCGCGCAGCGGGGTGTCCGCGGTCAAGCGGCCGTGGCTCGGCGCCAGGCTGCAGGCGGTGACACCCGAGATCGCCGACAGCCTCGGCCTCAAGCGTCCAGCCGGCGCGCTGGTCGCAAGCGTGAGCGCGACCAGCCCCGCCGCCCGCGCCGGGATCAGGACCAGCGATCTGATCGTCGCCATCGACGGCCAACCGATCGAGGATCCGAACGCCTTCGAATATAGGTTTGCTACCAAGGTCATCGGCGGCAGCGCGCGACTCGGCATCGTGCGCGCCGGAAAGGAGCTCGCTTTGAGCGTGGCGCTCGAGGCCCTGCCGGACACGCCGCACGACGAGCTCGTCATCGACACGCCCTCGCCGTTCCGCGGCGCCAAGGTCTCGAACCTGTCACCGGCGTTGGCCGACGAGCTGCGCCTCGATCCCTCGATCCAAGGCGTCGTCATCCTCGATGTCGCCGGCGGCTCGCCGGCGCAGAGCCTGGGCTTCCAGCGCGGCGACCTCGTGATCTCGGTGAACAATTCGCAGATCGCCAAGACCCGCGATCTCGCGCGTGTCACCGCCCAGACGAGCCGGCGTTGGAGGATCACCATCCTGCGCGGCGGCCAGCAGATGTCGGTGGAGCTGCGGGGGTGACGCCGCCGCGGCCCAAGCGCGGAGGGCCGAGCCTGTTCGCGGCAGCGGGGCTTGAGCGCGACGCGCCCCGCCCGCTCGCCGACAAGCTACGACCGGCGGCGCTCGGCGAGGTCGCGGGGCAGGACCATTTGCTCGGGCGCGACGGCGCGCTTACGCGCCTGCTCGATACCCGCACGCTCGGCTCGCTGATTTTCTGGGGACCGCCCGGTACCGGCAAGACCACGGTCGCGCGGCTGTTGGCGCAGGCAACCGATCTGCATTTCGAGCAGATTTCGGCGATTTTTTCCGGCGTTGCCGACCTCAAGAAGACGTTCGACTCAGCGCGGGCGCGACGTGAGATCGGGAAGGGAACGCTGCTTTTCGTCGACGAGATCCATCGTTTCAATCGCGCGCAGCAGGACTCCTTCCTGCCGGTGATGGAGGATGGGACCATCGTGCTGGTGGGGGCCACCACCGAGAATCCGTCATTTGAGTTGATCGCGCCGCTGCTGTCGCGCGCACGGGTGCTCGTGTTCAAGCCGCTCGATGCCGAAGCGCTCGAAAAGCTCATCGCTCGTGCCGAGCTGATCGAGGGCAAGCCGCTCCCGCTCGATCCGGATGCGCGGCGATCCCTGATCCGCATGGCCGACGGCGACGGTCGCGCCGTGCTCACGCTGGTCGAAGAGGTGTGGCGGGCGGCGCGCAAAGGCGAAACCTTCGACGCCGAGAAACTGCAGGAGGTGGTGCAGCGCCGCGCGCCGATCTACGACAAGCAGCAGGACGGGCACTACAACCTGATCAGCGCCCTGCACAAATCGGTGCGCGGCTCGGATCCCGACGCCGCGCTCTACTATCTCTGCCGCATGCTCGACGCCGGCGAGGATCCGCTCTACATCGCGCGGCGCGTGGTGCGCATGGCCGTCGAGGATATCGGGCTCGCCGATCCGCAGGCGCTGGTCATCTGCAATGCGGCCAAGGACGCCTACGATTTCCTGGGCTCGCCCGAAGGCGAGCTGGCGATCGCCGAGGCGGTGATCTACGTCGCCACCGCGCCGAAATCGAACGCCGCCTATGCCGCCTACGGCGCGGCCATGCGTAGCGCCAAGGAGGCAGGCTCGCTGCTGCCGCCCAAGCACATTCTCAACGCGCCGACCAGGCTGATGCAGGCGCAGGGCTACGGCGAAGGCTACGACTACGACCACGACACGCCCGATGCGTTCTCGGGACAGGACTATTTCCCGGAGGCGCTCGGGCGACAGACGTTCTACGATCCGCCCGAGCGCGGCTTCGAGCGCGAGATCAGGAAGCGGTTGGACTACTGGGCGAAGCTGCGGAAAGAACGGAGCGGAACATGACGGCGCCCGCCGGACGAGCGCCGCCATCGACCGGCGTGCAGACCGCCGAGGTGACGCTCGACGAGGCCGGCATGCGGGTCGACCGCTTTCTCGAGGCGCGATTTCCCGGGCTGTCGTTCTCCCACATCCAGCGCATCATCCGAAAGGGCGAGCTGCGGGTGAACGGCAAGCGCGCGCAGCCCAAGCAGCGGCTCGAGGCCGGGCAGGCGGTGCGCATTCCACCGCTGCGGCTGGAGCAGGAGAAGCCGCGCACGCCCGCCGGCGAGGCGGAGGCCAAGACGCGTGAGCTCCTCAAATCGATCACGCTCTACGAGGACGCCGACGTGCTCGTGCTCGACAAGCCCATGGGGCTCGCGGTGCAGGGCGGCTCCGGCACCACGCGGCATCTCGACGGCATGCTCGAGGTGCTGCGCGACGCACAGGGCCAGCGCCCGCGGCTGGTGCACCGTCTCGACAAGGACACCGCCGGCTGCCTCCTCGTCGCCAAGACCCGGTTCGCGGCCTCGGCGCTCGCCAAGAGCTTTCGCTCGCGCTCGGCACGGAAAATCTACTGGGCGCTGGTCGCCGGCGTGCCCAAGCCGCGCCAGGGCCGCATCTCGACCTTCCTCGCCAAGGAGGAGCGCGAGGACGACTCGTTCATGCGCATCGCGCGCCACGGCGAGGAGGGGGCGAGCCACGCGGTGACCTATTACGCCGTGGTCGAAACCGCCGCGCGGCAGCTTGCGTGGCTGTCGCTCAAGCCGGTCACCGGCCGCACCCATCAATTGCGCGCGCATATGGCGCATATCGGCCATCCCATCGTCGGGGATCCGAAGTACTTCTCCAGGGAGAACTGGGAGCTGCCGGGCGGCATGCAGAGCCGCCTGCATCTTCTCGCGCGCCGCATCGTGGTTCCGCATCCGCGTGGCGGAACGATCGACGTCACCGCCCCGTTGCCGCCGCACATGCAGCAGTCGTGGAACCTGCTGGGCTTCGAGGTGAAGCGCTACGACCCGATCGTCGAAGCGCCGGAAGAATAGGCAGCCTGCCGAATCTCGATTTGTAGACCGGGCATCCGGGGTCGCTGTCGGTGCCGGCGCTGCCGCCTGCATCTCAGGCTTGACAGGCAACCAAATGGTTGCATATTGTCGCTATGGACGAGGTGTTCAGGGCGCTGGCCGACGCCAGCCGTAGGGAGCTGCTCGATCGGCTCCATGCGCACAACGGCCAGACCTTGAACGAGCTCTGCGCGCGGCTCACCGAGACCGGGACGTCGATGACGCGGCAGGCCGTGAGCAAGCATCTCGCCATTCTCGAACGCGCGAATCTCGTCGCGACCGTCAGGCGTGGCCGCGAGAAGCTGCACTACCTCAATCCGGTACCGATCCACGAAATCGCTGAGCGTTGGATCGGCAAATACGAGCGCCATCGCCTGAGCGCGCTCGCCGAGCTCAAACGCGGCCTGGAGGCGAAAACATGAGCGAGCCGAAATTCGTTTACGTCACCTATATCGCGACCACGCCGGAAACGCTGTGGCGGTCGCTGACCGACGGTGGCTTCACGCGCCGGTATTGGTTCGGCACCACGGTCGAGTCGGACTGGACCGTTGGCAGCCGCGTGGCGTTCCGCAGTGATGGCGAGTTGCACGATACCGGCGAGGTCCTGGAATGCGAACCGTATCGACGGCTGTCGTATAGCTGGCGCGTCGAATTCCATGAAGTCTTCCGTCACGAGAAGCCCTCGCGGGTGACGTTCGAGCTGGAGCCCGTCGGCGCCGAGGTCAAGCTCACCGTAACCCACGACGAATTCGAGCCCGGCAGCAAGGTGCTTGGCGCGGTCAGCAACGGTTGGCCGGCGGTGCTGTCGAGCCTGAAGAGCCTCCTGGAGACGGGCCACGCGTTGGCGGCGGCCAGTGCCGAACGGGCGTGCAGCGTGCGCGAGCGGGCGGTCGCCTTGGCGCAAGGCGAGGTCGGTTGAGGAGTGAGGAAGCCGATATGAACGAGCCGAAATTCGTGCCGAAGACGGTCTACTGACCTACATCGCCGCCACCCCGGAGAAGGTATGGGACGCGCTCACCAGCGCCGAATTCGCCAGGCAGTATTTCTTCGGCCGCACCGTCGAGATCGAGGCGAGGGTCGGCGGCAGCTTCATCATGCGGATGCCGGACGGGCGTGTCGACATCAAGGGGCGGGTGATGGACTGGGATCCGCCGCGCCGGCTCTCGGTCACCTGGGCGGTGGATTTCGAGGAGTTCCGGGAACTGCCGGAATCGCTGGTGACCTACGAGCTCGAGCGATGGGCGAGAGCGTGAAGCTGACGATGAGTGAGAGTTTCCGATGGGACGTTCCGGACGCGATCCTCGCCGGTGGGCGGCAAGGCTGGCCGTGCATTCTGTCGAGCCTCAAGAGCCTGTTGGAAACCGGCAAGCCGATCGCGGCGAGCGCCAAGATGGGGCCGCCGAAGGAGATGCTCGAGGCGGTCAAGGACGCGGTGGCGAAGAAGCCTTGGCGGGCGGCGATTACCGCAGGCCGGCGTTGATCTTCTCGAGCGCCGCGGCGCCCGGGCAGAGCTCCTTCTCGGAGAGCGTGTTGAGCGGAGCCGCCACCGTGTTGAAATGGCGGTGCAGGTCTTCCGGCTCGGGGTCGACGTAGAGCAGCCCGGTGACCACCTGGCCTTGCGCCGCGTGCCGCTGCAGGAAGTTCATCGCCCCGAGCCGGTCGTGCGCGTCGTAATCGGCGGCGACCTTCTTGAGCACGAGCTTGGAGCCGTCGTGCTGCTCCACCACCTCGACCGAGCCGGGCTCGTAGGCGACCGTGATCGGCGCGCGGCCGGTGATGAAGTCGAGGCGGTTCACCGCCTCGTTGTGCTCGCGCACATAGTCGAAGCTCTTGGTCGACCCGGCGTGATTGTTGAACGCCACGCACGGGGAAATCACGTCGATGAAGGCGGCGCCTTCGTGCTCGATCGCGCCCTTGATCAGCGGCACCATCTGCTCCTTGTCGCCCGAGAACGAGCGCGCGACGAAGGTGGCGCCGAGCTGCAGCGCCATGGCGACGAGGTCGATGGAATTGTCGGTATTGGTCACGCCGCGCTTCGATTTCGATCCGCGGTCCGCGGTGGCGGAGAACTGGCCCTTGGTGAGGCCGTAAACGCCGTTGTTCTCGACGATGTAGACCATGTTCACGCCGCGCCGCAGCGCATGCGCGAACTGTCCGAGCCCGATCGAGGCCGAATCGCCGTCGCCCGACACGCCGAGATAGATCAGGTCGCGGTTGGCGAGGTTCGCTCCCGTGAGCACCGAAGGCATGCGGCCGTGCACCGAATTGAAGCCGTGGGAATTGCCGAGGAAGTAGGTCGGCGTCTTCGACGAGCAGCCGATGCCGGAGAGCTTGGCGACGCGATGCGGCGCGATGTCGAGCTCGAAGCAGGCCTCGATGAGCGCGGCCGAGATCGAATCGTGGCCGCAGCCCGCGCACAGCGTCGAGACCGAGCCCTCGTAGTCGCGGCGGGTATAGCCGCGCGCGTTGGTCGGTAGCGCCGGATGGTGGAATTTGGGCTTGGCGATATAGGTCATGACACTACCTTGCGCAACGGCGTGACCTTGAGCGCGTCGAGATGGCCGCCGATCGCGTGCGCGATGAAGCGGGCGGTGATCGGCGTGCCGTCGTAATGCAGGATCGGCACCAGCCGGATAGGATCGATGCCGCATTCGTTGACGATGAGCGAGCGCAGCTGAGCGTCGCGGTTCTGCTCGACCACGAATACGAAGTCATGGTCGGCGACGAAATTGGTCACGCTCGAGTGGAACGGAAACGCGCGTATCCGCAACCGGTTGAGCGACTGGCCGCGCGCCTCGATCACGTGGATCGCCTCGTCCATCGCCGGCGCGGTCGAGCCGTAATAGATCACGCCGTATTTGGTGGGCTTGGCCGCATTGGCCTGTAGCGGCCGGGGAACGAGATCCTTGGCGGTCTCGAATTTGCGCAGGAGCCGCTGCATGTTGTCGGCATAGGGCGCGCCTTCTTCGGTATAGCGCGCATAGCGGTCGCGCGACGTGCCGCGGGTGAAGAACGAGCCCTTGCTCGGATGCGTGCCGGGATAGGTGCGGTAAGGAATGCCGTCGCCGTCGATGTCGAGATAGCGGCCGAATTCCTTGCCGGCGTCGAGGTCGGCCGCGCTCATCACCTTGCCGCGGTCGTATTTGCGGCTGTCGTCCCAGCTGAACGGGCGGCACAGGCGATGGTTCATGCCGATGTCGAGATCTAGCATCACGAAGATCGGCGTCTGCAGCCGGTCGGCGAGGTCGAAGGCGTCGGCGGCGAAGTCGAAGGCCTCGGCCGGGTCCTCTGGGAACAGCAGCACGTGCTTGGTGTCGCCGTGCGAGGCATAGGCGCACGAGATCAGGTCGCATTGCTGCGTGCGCGTCGGCATTCCGGTCGACGGGCCGGCGCGCTGCACGTCGAACACGACCGCCGGGATTTCGGCGAAATAGGCGAGCCCGAGGAACTCCTGCATCAAGGAAATGCCGGGGCCGGAGGTTGCGGTGAAAGCCCGCGAGCCGTTCCAGGCGGCGCCGATCACCATACCGATCGAGGCGAGCTCGTCCTCCGCCTGGACGATGGCGACTTTGGTGCGTTTGGTCGCCGCATCCACCCGCAGCCGCTTGCAATGGCTGTTGAAAGCGTCGGCGAGCGAGGATGACGGCGTGATCGGATACCAGGCGCACACCGTCGCGCCGCCGTAGACCGCGCCCAGCGCCGCGGCCGAGTTGCCCTCGACGAAGATGCGGTCGCCGACCGCGTCGGCGCGGCGCAGGCGCAACCCGATCGGACATTGCAGATTCATCACAGCCCAATCGCGCCCGAGATGGAGCGCGTTCAGGTTTGCCTGAATGAGCTTTTCCTTCGATTTGAACTGCTCGGCGACGAGCTGCTCGACCGCCGTGATGTCCATGTCGAGCAGCGCGGAGAGCGCTCCGATATAAATGATGTTCTTGAACAGCTGGCGCTGGCGCGGATCGGTATATTCGCGATTGCAGATGGCCGTCAGCGGCACGCCGATGACGGTGATGTCCTCGCGAAACTTGGATTTCGGCAGCGGCTTGGTGGAATCGTAGAGCAGGTACCCGCCGGGCTCGATCCCGGCCACGTCCTTGTCCCAGGTCTGCGGGTTCATCGCCACCATGAGGTCGGTCCCGCCGCGCGCGCCGAGGTGGCCAGCCTCGGAGATGCGCACCTCGTACCAAGTCGGCAGGCCCTGGATGTTGGAGGGGAAAATATTGCGCGGGGCGACGGGAATGCCCATGCGCAGCACCGAACGCGCGAACAGCTCGTTGGCGCTGGCGGAGCCCGAGCCGTTGACGTTGGCGAACCGGACGACGAAGTCGTTTACGCTGCTGATCGGGCTGCTACTCGGCATTGGTCATCCGCGTGCGTCATGTCGATGAGGTATTTTTTCATGTCCCAGGCGCCGGTCGGGCAGCGCTCGGCGCACAATCCGCAGTGCAGGCAGACGTCCTCGTCCTTCACCATCACGCGGCCGGTCTTGAGGCCGTCGGCCAGGTAGAGGTCCTGCGTGACGTCCTGGGCGGGAACGCGCAGGCGGGTGCGCAGATCGGCTTCATCGCCGTTCTCCGTGAAGGTGATGCAGTCCATCGGGCAGATGTCCACGCAGGCGTCGCACTCGATGCACAAGGACGAAGTGAAGACGGTCTGCACGTCGCAATTGAGGCAGCGGTGGGCTTCCTTGAGCGCGAGTTCGACGTCGTAGCCGAGTTCGACTTCCGCCTTGATGTCGCGCAACGCCACCACCTTGTCGCGCAGCGGCACCCGATAGCGCCGGTCGGGGGCAATGTCGTTGTCGTAGCTCCATTCATGGATGCCCATCTTCTGACTGACGATCTCGACCATGGGCAGCGGGCGGTCGTTGATGTCGAGGCCGGAGCAGACCTTGTCGATCGACAGCGCCGCGTCGTGGCCGTGCGCGACCGCCCAGATGATGTTCTTCGGGCCGAAGGCCGAATCGCCGCCGAAGAATACCTTCGGGTGGGTCGAGGCCATGGTCTTGGGATCGACCTTGGGCATGTCCCACTTGTCGAACTCGATGCCGATGTCGCGCTCGATCCAGGGGAAGGCGTTTTCCTGGCCGACCGCCACCAGCACGTCGTCGCACGGGAAGTGCTGGTCCGCGTCGCCGGTCGGAACGAGGCTACGCCGGCCATTGGCGTCGTATTGCGCCTTCACCTTCTCGAACAGCACGCCGGTCAGCCGGCCGTGCTCGTGCGTAAATGCCTTGGGCACGAGGAAATTCAGGATCGGGATGTCCTCGTGCATGGCGTCCTCCTTCTCCCAGGGGGACGCCTTCATCTCCTCGAAACCTGAGCGCACCACGACTTTCACTTCGTCGCCGCCAAGGCGACGCGAAGAGCGGCAGCAGTCCATCGCGGTGTTGCCGCCGCCGAGCACGATCACGCGCTTGCCGATCTTGCTGATGTGGCCGAAGGAGACCGAAGAGAGCCAGTCGATGCCGATATGGATGTTCGCTGCCGCTTCCGCGCGGCCGGGGATATCGAGATCGCGCCCGCGCGGCGCGCCGGAGCCGACGAACACTGCATCCCAGTCTTCCGCGAGCAGGGCTCCGAGGCTGTCGATGCGCTTGCCGCCGCGGAATTCGATGCCGAGATCGAGGATGTACTTGCATTCCTCGTCGATGATGGATTCGGGCAGCCGGAAGCGCGGGATCTGCGTGCGGATCATGCCGCCGGCCTTCGGGTCCTGGTCGAAGATCACGCAGTGATAGCCGAGCGGGGCGAGGTCGCGGGCGACTGTGAGCGAGGCGGGGCCGCCGCCCACCAGCGCGATCCGCTTGCCGTTCTTCACCGCTGCCGGCTTGGGCAAGCGGCCGCGGATGTCGCCCTTGAAATCGGCCGCGACGCGCTTGAGGCGGCAGATCGCGACCGGGTCTTTCTCCACGCGGCCCCGGCGGCAGGCCGGTTCGCACGGCCGGTCGCAGGTGCGCCCGAGGATTCCGGGAAACACATTGGATTTCCAGTTGACCATGTAGGCGTCGCTGTAGCGACCCGCTGCGATCAAGCGGATATACTCGGGCACCGGCGTATGGGCTGGACAAGCCCACTGGCAATCCACGACCTTGTGGAAGTAGTCCGGCTCCGAAATGTCGGTAGGTTTCATTTACTCCTCTGCACGCACGCTTGGCCGCGCGCCCCTCAGGACCATGCGCGAACAAACGTCGGCCGGTCATCCTCCGAAGGTTCGGCTTTTTGTGGTCCGCCGAATCCGGACGGATAGTAGTGGACACCCCCCCGAAATGCCACCGATACATTCGTCATAACAGGGTTTTACAACCTGCGGCGGCACCTCGCAGCGCACCGCGGCCGCAGGGTAGCGGACACTTTCGTAAAGAACCCGTAACGGCGTGCGCGGGTTCCATAACTCATTGACCTGCCTACATTTCTACATCGTCGGCCCATGGTGCATTGCAGAAGGAAAATGGCCATGCTGTGGCGTGGCCGGATCACATTGTCGAGTGCTCGCGGTGGGCGGAAGATCGCAAGCTGTAGCGGCGGCAAGGGGCGGCAGCAGTCGACGTCGACATCGACGCTGCGCAGAGAACCGTCGCGCGGTCGATGGACTTTCAAACGCGCCCGCGCACCGGCATGCGGATCCATGTCTTCGAAGCATTGCACCACGGGTATCCCCGGCTCATCTTGACCGCATGCGCGACCTGATCGAGGGCATTTTCCCGAACGAGCCGCCCGATCCCACGGAGGTCTCGCGGCGCGCGATACGGGCGCAGCTGCGGCGGCGGTTCTATGCGCGGGCCGAGGTCGAAGACGAGGCGGGGGAGTTCCGCATCGCGCTCGACGGTCGTCCCGTGAAG
>JBAUOM010000709.1:0-5535 GCA_049579765.1 Xanthobacteraceae bacterium | reverse complement strand
GCCGCCGGACGACGTCCTGGCCGATATTGAAGGCAATTCGCGCGGCATTACCCGGCAGGAGGTCGAGGCGGCGCTTCTCGATTGGTGCGCCAGCCACGGCGACGCGCCGCTCTGCCGAAAGCTTCAGGTCAGGTAGCGCGCACGCCACCGGCGACGACACGTCGCCGGGCTGAAGATCGTCAATCCCTTGCGCAGTGCGCGATCGACCTTCTGCTTTGCTGCGGGCGTGCGAGCTTCGCGCGTGCCGGCGAGGCCCTGTTCCGATTGGAACCGGGTCCACGGGGCCGCTACATTCTGTCAATTGCCCCTGCGACGGAACTGGCGCTATAGTTTTTTGGCCTGCTCGGGAGTCAACCCGGCGGCAAACCGGACTTTCATGGGAGGATCAGCAACATGCTCAACCGGGCAGGATATGCAGCGGCTGTGGCAGCGGCCGCGCTCGCTTATGCTCCGACAACGACGCAGGCACAGACGTGCGGCGAGATCGAGCTTGGCGCCGCGTTGTCGGCGAGCGGCATTTTTGCCGCCAACGGCAACAATACCAAGAACGGCTACGAATTCGCGGTGAAGAAAATCAACGACGCCGGCGGCGTGAAGATCGGCGGCAAGTGCTATCATTTCAAGATCAAGTACTATGACGACGAGTCGACGCCCGCCCGTGCGGCGCAACTGGTCGAGCGCCTGATCGATCAGGACAAGATCAAGTTCATGCTCGGCCCCTACAGCTCGCCGCTGGCCAAGGCCGTCCTACCGGTGACCGAAAAGTACAAGACACCGGTGGTGCAAGCCGAGGCGGCCTCGCGCTCGCTGTTCACGCAAGGCTACAAGTATCACTTCGGCATCATTGCGACGTCGGAAAAATATCTGTCGCCGATTGTCAAGATGGCCGCCGACCGTGCCAAGAAGGCCGGCAAGGACGCATCAACCGTCAAGGTCGCGATGATCTTCCAGGACGATCCGTTCTCGCTGGACGTCCGGGCGGGTGTCGTCGACGAGGTCGAGAAGTTCAAGATGAACTCCGTCATCGACGACCGCATGCCGAAGGACCTGAACGACATCACCGGCTTCCTCACCAAGGTGAAGGCGTTGAAGCCGGACGTGCTGCTGATCTCGGGGCACGAGAAGGGCGCCGCGACCGCGGCGCGCGAGATGGGCGAGCAGCGGATCGAAGTGCCGCTGATCGGCATGACGCACTGCGAGTCGGCCAAGGTGACGAGCGATTTTCCGAAAGTGGCCGAAGGGTTCGTTTGCCCGACCCAGTGGGACGAAACCATGAAGGCGGGCGATCCGCTGTTCGGAACGGCAGCCGATTACAACAAGGAAATGATGGCCGCTTATGACTACAAGGTGGTGCCCTACCAGACCGCGGAAGCGAGCGCCGCCGTCTACGTCTGGAAGGACGCCTTCGAGCGGGCTCAGTCGCTCGACCAGGAGAAGGTGCGTGAGGCGCTGACCAAGACGAACATGTCGACGTTTGTGGGCAACATCAAGTTTGCTCCCGATGGCAGCAATCCCGGCAAGGAAATGGTGATGCGCCAGATCCAGGGCGGCAAGTACAAGGTCGTCTGGCCGGAAAAGATTGCGGCGGCAAAACTGATCTACCCGCGCGAGCCTCAGTACTGAGCAGGGCAGGGGAAACGGGCGGCCGAGCCGCCCGTTTCTTTCGCGATAGGCGGGTGTCGTGCGATCGCGGTGCGATCGGGCCGCCCGTTTCGCTCATCTGCAGCACCGGCCGATGGCGTCCACGATGCAGCACATATTGGGCAACCTCTCGATTCTGACCGCCGCTCCGGTTCTCAACCTTGGCCTGCTGATCGACGGGCTGCTGATCGGCTCGATCTTCGCGCTCGCGGCCTACGGCCTCGCTCTGGTCTGGGGCGTGATGAACGTGAAGAACCTGGCGCAGGGCGACTTCATCATGCTCGGCGGCTACATTACCTGGGACCTCGGCCGCTACGGCATCAGCTCGCTGCTCGGCGTGCCGATCGCCTTCATGCTGCTGTGGGGGATCGGCTGGGTCGTCTACCGCACGGTGGTCAGCAAGGTCATCACGCGCGATCTGTTCACGTCGCTGCTCGCAACCTTCGGCATCGCCATCGTCATACAGCAGAGCCTGAACCTCGCGTTCGGACCGGACACCCAATCGGCGCATTCCGGTTTGCCCACTTGGCAGTTCGCCGGCGGGTTCATCACCATTCCCGCCACCCGCGTCATCGGATTCGGGCTGGCGATCCTGCTGGCGTTGGCGGTCATCTTGTTCATGAAGAACAGCCGCATGGGCCAGGCCATCCGCGCCACCGCCCAGGATGCACGCGCAGCGCGCGTGCTCGGCATCGACACCGAAAAGGTCTACTCGTTCACCTTCTGCCTCAACGCGGCGATCTGCGGGGCGGCCGGCGCGCTCGTCGCCCTGGTCTGGAACGTCCAGCCGTTCTTGGGCACCACCTATTCGATCCGGCTGTTCGTGATCGTGACCGCGGCCGGATTCGGCAATCTGCCGGGGGTCATCGCCGCCGGCTTCGGCATGGGCGTGTTCGAGCAGTTCGGCGGCTTCCTGCTCGGCGCCCAGTTCCAGCAGGCGCTGATCGTGCTCTTGCTGCTGGGCGTGCTGGCGTTGCGGCAACTGCAATACCTGCGCGTGCGGCAGGCCGTGCAATGAACTTCATTTCCGGACGGACGCTGCCGTTCTGGCTCATTCTCGTGGCGGGTCTGCTCGCGCCCTTCCTGTTTCCCCAATACAGCAACGAAGTCGCAGTGCTTTGGCTGATGATCGTGTTTGCCTCGACCTGGGACATTCTCGGCGGCCAGATGGGCTACAATTCTCTCGGCAACATCTTCTTCTTCGGCGCCGGGATGTACATCTGCGCCGTCGTGCAGATCGGGCTGTTCTACGATGTCGGCATGTACACCTCGAGCGCCCGCACCACTCATATCGTTTTCACCCACGCGCAGTATTTTTCCGGTTTCGCGCTCGGTGCCCTGACCGCCGGCATCGGCGCCGCCGTGCTCGCCGTCGCCGCCGGCTGGATCGTATTCGGCTTGCGCGGCCCGTATTTCGCGATCGGCACGCTCGGCCTGGCCGTCGCCGCGGCCGAGTTGACCGCATCCTGGGATTGGGTCGGCGCCGCCAGCGGGATCTCCATGCCGGTGTTTCCCGGCGAGCCGGAAACGCAGAAGCATTTCTTCTATTTCCTGCTGTTCGCGCTGGCGTTCAGCCTGTTGATCTTCCTGTACTGGCTCTATTCGACCAGCTTCGGCCTTGCGCTCAATGCCATCCGCGACGACGAGGAGAAGGCGGAAGCGATGGGCCTGCACACCCGCCGTTATAAGCGCACCGCGTGGGCGATCTCGGCGTTTTTCCTCGGCATCGCCGGCGCGATTTTCGGCAACATGACCGGCTTCATCGAACCGCGCGACATCGCCTTTCCCACCACGACCTTCAACCTGTTCATGGTCGTGATGGTGCTGCTCGGCGGCAAGGGGACCCTGTGGGGGCCGGTGATCGGCGCCGTGATTTTCCATACCCTGAAGGAGGTGACCTGGACCTATTTGCTCGGCTGGCAGTTCGTCGCCCTCGGTCTGCTCATCGTCGTGACCATCGTCTATTTCCAGCAGGGGGTCGTCGGATGGATCACCGAAAAATATCCCGGGTGGTTCGCGCCGCAGGCAGCGACCAGGCGCGAGCGGGATGCGGCGATCGGCGTCGGGCTTGCGCCGCATCCGGAGAGCGCCGAATGAACGACGCCATCATCGATCTCGAGAACGTCACCAAATGCTACGGCGGCGTCGTCGCCAACCGCGCCGTCTCGCTGACGGTGCCGCGCGGCGGCATCACCGGGCTGATCGGCCCCAATGGCTCCGGCAAGACCAGCCTGTTCAATTCCATCGTCGGCTATCACCCCATCGACTCCGGCTCGATCCGCTTCGAGGGCCGGGAAATTTCCCGGCTGCGCGTGCAGGAGATCGCGCGGCTCGGCTTGCTGCGCACCTTCCAGACCACGCGCATCTACGGCAAGATGAGCTGCATGCGGAACATGCTGATCTCGATCCCGCACCGCAAGGCGGGCTATCTCGACATGTTCAGCTACGAGCGCGGCGAGGTCGTCGAGCGGGCCGAGCAGCTCCTTGCCTTCGTCGGGCTCTTCGAAAAGCGTGACCTGCGCTCGGGCAGCCTTTCCTTCGGCCAGCAGAAGCTGTTGGAATTCGCCATGGCGCTGATGAACCAGCCGACCGTGCTCCTGCTCGACGAGCCGACCGCCGGCATCAATCCGACGCTGATCAACGGCCTGCTCGACCGCCTCAAGCGCGCCAATACCGAATTCGGCATCACCCTGTTCATCATCGAGCACAACATGCGCGTGATCATGAACATGGCCAGCAAGATTTACTGCATGGCGCATGGCGAGGTGCTGGCCGAAGGCGAGCCCGGCGAAATCCAGCGCGATCAGCGCGTCATCGACGCATATCTGGGAGCGACCTGATGGCGGATTTCGAACCGGCGGCCGTCGGCGGCTACCATGGCGGCGTCGCTCCCGCCATCTCCGTCGAGGAAGTGGCGCGCCAGGCACTCGAAATCGCGCGCGACATCGGCGTCGAGGAGCTCGACGCGCTCGTCGGCGGCGTGCCGCACCTGCGTATCGACGACCTGCATGCGGGCTACGGCCAGATGGAGATCCTGCACGGCCTCAACCTTCGGGTCGGGCACAAGCAGTCATTGTGCCTGATCGGTCCAAACGGCGCCGGCAAGTCGACGGTGCTGCATTCGATCTTCGGCTTCACCAACGTCTATTCGGGAACGATCTCGATCGAACGTAACGGCACGAAGATCGACGTGACGCGGCTATCGTCGAACGAGAAGCTGCGCTCCGGCAGCATCGCCTACATCCTGCAGGACAAGTCCGTATTCCCCGGCATGACGGTGGAAGAGAATCTGTGGATGGGCGGCTATCTGATGGGCCACTCCGTGGAGGCCAAGCGCGCCGCCGAGAAGGTGTTCGACAGGTATCCGCGCCTTGCGGCCCGGCGCAAGCATCCGGCCAAGGTGCTGTCGGGCGGCGAGCGGCGGCTGCTCGAGATCAGCCGCGCGCTGGTCGTGGATCCGCAGATCCTGCTGGTGGACGAGCCATCGATCGGGTTGGAGCCGCGCTTCATCGACGCGGTGTTCGAAATTCTCGGCGACCTCCAGCACAAAGAGGGCAAGACCATCGTGATCGTCGAGCAGAACGCCAAGAAAGGCCTCGAGTTCGCCGACATCGGCTATGTGCTGGTTGCCGGCAAACTGGCGCTTGCCGGGCGGGCGAAGGATCTGCTCGACAACCCGGACGTCAGCCGACTTTTCCTCGGTGGGTAATACCAATCCACGCAAACTTCGGCTCGTCATGCGCGCTGAGCCGTCTCAGCCGCCGATATTGTGGCCTTCCATGCGGAAGCTTCAATTACTGTAAGACGACGCGGGTTTATCACACCGCTCGGCGGAGCGGCCACTGGTCGCGCGCGGAGGCCTGCCCGTATTCGCTGGATCGGAGACTCTGATGC
>JBAUOM010000708.1:0-7290 GCA_049579765.1 Xanthobacteraceae bacterium | reverse complement strand
GTCCAGGCCAGCAGCACGCGGTCGGCGAAGCGCTCGCGGCCGAGGCGGTAGAGCAGCACGCGCCCCATCGACTCGTCCCACTCGCGCGAAATCTGCCACCAGCCATCCGCCACCGAAGCCAGCCGCTCGTATTCCGCATTGGTGAGCCGCAACCGCTCGCGCAACCGCTCGGCGTCCTCGACGACCGAGATCCCGAGCGCGCCGAGGCGGCGCACCGTGTCTGGCTCGAGCGCGAGCCCGCGCTCGAGCTTCACCATATTGGCAAAGCTCGCCAGCAACGGCACGCCGCCGAGGACCTGCTCGAGCAGGCCCGCCTCGGTCATTGCCGCGAGCGCCGGCGCTGCGCGCCTCGCCATGAGGAGCTTTAGAAGCTCCATACGGATGCGCTCGCGCGACAGCCTTTCGAGCCCGCCGCGCGCGGCGATGCAGGCGGCCAAGCCTTCGGGATCGAGCGCACCTTCGCCATAGGCGGCATGAAAGCGAAAGAACCGCAGGATGCGGAGATAGTCCTCGGCGATGCGCTGGCCCGCGTCGCCGATGAAGCGTACGCGCCGCGCCGTGATGTCGGCGAGCCCGCCCACATAGTCGTGGACGATGCCGTCACGCGAGGCCGACAGCGCGTTCATGGTGAAGTCGCGGCGCTCGGCGTCGCGTTTCCAGTCGCGGCCGTATGCCACCGTGGCCCGGCGCCCGAACGTCTCGACGTCCTCGCGCAAGGTGGTGACCTCGAACGGCCGGCCGGCGGCGACGACGGTCAAGGTGCCGTGCTCGATGCCGGTCGGCACCGCCTTGAGGCCGGCCGCCTGAACCCGACGGGTGACCTCGTCGGGGAGCGCGGTCGTGGCGATGTCGATGTCCCCGAGCGGCTCCCCGAGCAGCGCGTTGCGCACCGCGCCGCCGACGACCCGCGCCTCCTCGCCTGCGCGGTCGAGGACGGCGAGCAAGTCGCTCAGCGGCGCCTCCGCGAGCCATGCGGCATCGATGCGGCGGCGGAGCTCGCTCACTTCGTCTCACCCGGCACGAACCGACCGTCTTCGATGTGGGCCGGAACATAGGTCGAGCCCGGACGCGAGCCGCCCCACTGCGCGAGCACGACGAAGCTGCCGATCATCAGGACGAGCGCGATGATCACCAGCCAGGCGAGGCGCGGAAAGCTCCAGGCTTGCGGGTCCAGCATGCCCGCCTGCGTCGCCCAGAGGAAGATGGCATAGACGATGAACGGCGCCAGGAAGAGGGCGATCTCGGTGAGGACAGGGCGGATCATCACTCTCGAGTCCCGGCGAGGGCGGCGATGGCGCGAGCCCGCGCCCCCGGGTTCGCGCCCGGCGCAACCCGAAGCTGATTCCGCGAGCCGACGGCAAGAATCGGCAAGCGGCGATATTAATTGTGCAAGCCCTGCCACGCGACTCCCCCGCGCCCGGGCCTTCGGTCGCACGGGGCTCGCGCCCGGGGTCCTGCGCGGATGCCCGCCCCGGCCGTTCGCCCGCACGACCGTTCAGTCGATATAAATCCGCTCGTACAGATTGCGCAAAATGCCCGCGGTCACGCCCCAGATATAGCGCTCGCCGAACGGCATCGCGTAGTATCTTCGCGTCACGCCCTTCCAGTCGCGGCTGTGCAGAGCATGGTTCTGCGCGTCCATCAGAAAGGCGAGCGGCACCTCGAAGGTTTCGGCGACCTCCGCTTCGCACAGCACGAGCGTATAGCCGGGCCGCACGCGCGCCACCGTCGGAAGGATCCGATAACCCGAGAAGGTGAGGTAAAGATCGAGGTAGCCGATCGGCTCGATCAGCGCGCGCGGCAGACCGATCTCCTCTTCGGCCTCGCGCAGCGCGGCATCGGCCGGCGTGGCGTCATGCGGATCGATCTTGCCGCCGGGAAACGCGATCTGCCCGGGATGGCTCGGGAGCTCGGTACGCAGCGTCAGCAGCACGGTCGGCGCGGGCCGGTCGACGACCGGTATGAGCACCGCAGCCGGCCGTGTGGCCTTCACCCCGGCGCGCTCCCACGACGACTGATCGAGATCGAGATCGCCGCGCCGGCCTGGCGCCGCGTGGTCGTTGAGGGCCGCCGGCACGTCGAGATTGAGCCGCGTACGGGCACGGCCGAAGAAGTCCTGCTCGGTTGCCCCGCTCGGCGCCGCCGCATCCATCAGACGATATCCTTCAGACTGTCGGCCGGGGTCATGGCGAAGAATTCCCCGGCAGATGCCACGCCGAACATGCGTTGGCCGCCGATGTCGCGCTCCTCGCCCAACTCGACCAGATCGTAAAAAAGCGCGCGCGTCACCTTCGCCCAGAGATCGCCGCGCACATGCAGATAGGGCTTGAGCCCGCCGGTTTCCGTCTCCGGCTCGAAGCGCAACGCATGACCGCGCCCGCACGCCACCCAGTCATCGACATTGGTGCGAAAATGGAGAACCTGCCCGCACCCGCCTTGCTCGACTTTCAGCTCGACCGCGAGAAACGGCGCGTCCTCGACGACGATCCCGCATTTCTCGACCGGCGTGACCAGGAAGTATTTGATCCCTTCCCGCTTCAGCACGGAGGCGAACAGCTTGACCAGGGCGGCGCGCCCGATCGGGGTGCCGAGATAGAACCAAGTACCGTCCGCGGCGATGCGCATGTCGAGGTCGCCGCAAAACGGCGGATTCCACAGATGCACCGGCGGCGGTCCCCGGCGCGACGCCTCGCTCGCGACGCCCGCGATGGCGTCCAAACCCTGCGCTGCCTGCCTCGTCTCTTGCGCCATGGCTCCGATAGGTCCGCGGGAACGCTCGCCAACCGAGTTTAACATTGCCGCCGCGGCGGCAGCGAGCCCGCACGGCCAGGGTCAAATTTCAATGCGGAAGCCCACCTCGGACAGCCCCTCGGCGGGAATGCGGAAGAAGTCCGGCGCCCGGCTCGCAATGCGAGTGAGAAACGCGAAGATCGCAAACGGCACCACCGCCATCGCCGACTTCCTGGCGCGGCGGACGACGATTTCATGAGCGATGTAATAGTGCACGTGATCCCGATCGACGGTGAAGCCCAGCATCTGGCAGTTCTTGAGCGTCAGAGGGATGTCCGGCGTCTGCATGAAGCCGAGCCGCACATGGACGTGGTAGATGCCGTGGCCGAGGCGATCGATCGCGTGGCGCTCGCCGAACGGCACCCGCGGCCGCCGGTCGGCGATGAACGTCATCAGGATGAGCGTCTCGTGCATCACGCTGTTGTGCTTGATGTGATGCAGCAGCACCGGCGAGGCGCCGTGCGCGACCTTGGTGAGCCAAACGCCGGTGCCCGGCGGGCGCGCCACCACCATCTTGTCGATATTGTCGATGAACTGCTGGAGCGGCATCGACATTTCCTGCAGACGATTCCGCACGAGCGTCGAGCCCTGGTGCCAGCACAGCATCAACCCCGCCATCGCGCCGCCGACGGCGACAGGAAACCATCCCCCTTCGACGACCTTGAGCGAGTTGGAGGCGAGAAAGGTCGCATCGACGGCGCCAAAGCCCGCAAAGACGAGGATCGCGACCGCCGGCGGCCACTTCCAGCGGGTGACGGCGACGCGATAGAGCAGAATGGTGGTGATCAACATCGTTCCCGACACGGCGATGCCGTAGGCGCCGGCCAGACTGTCGGAGGTCTTGAACAAGACGACCACCAGCAGCGTGCCGGCCATCAATAGCCAGTTGGCCGTCGGCACGTAGATCTGACCGGCTTCGTCGCTCGACGTCGGCACGATCTGCATGCGCGGGCAAAAGCCGATCTGAATCGCCTGCCGCGAGAGCGAGAACACGCCCGAAATGAGCGCCTGGGAGGCGATGACCGTCGCCATCGCCGCCAATCCGACCAGCGGAACCAGCGCCCAATGCGGGGCCAACTTGTAGAATGGACTGTCGACCGCGTGAGGGTCGGCCAGAATCAGCGCTCCCTGACCGAAATAGTTCAGCAGCAATGCCGGCAGGACCAGTCCGAACCAGGCGCGGCGGATAGCGCTCGGGCCGACATGGCCCATGTCGGCGTAGAGGGCTTCCGCGCCGGTGAGGGCGAGGAATACGCCGCCCATCACCGCAAACCCGACGAGCGGATTTGCCGCGATGAAGCGGGCGGCCTCGACCGGATTCAGCGCTTTCAGGATGTCCGGCGCCGCCCAGATGTTGATGATCCCGAGCAGTCCGATGACCGCGAACCACGTCACCATGACCGGACCGAACAGCCGGCCGATGCTCGCGGTGCCGCGGCGCTGAATCATGAACAGCCCGACCAGGATCGCGAGCGTCACCGGCAAGACGAATGGCTCGAAGGCCGGCGTGACGAGCTTGAGGCCCTCCATGGCCGAAAGCACCGAGATCGCCGGCGTGATGACACCGTCGCCGTAGAGCAGCGCGGCTCCGATGATGCCGAGCAGGACCAGAAGCGGCACCGCGGGCTCGTTGCTGACGCGATCCGACACCACGAGCGACATCAGCGCCAGGATTCCACCCTCGCCATCGTTGTCGGCGCGCAGGACGAGGACGACGTATTTGAGGGACACCATCGCCATCAACGCCCACAGGATCAGCGAGGTGATTCCGAGGACGTCGGCGGCAGTCGGCGCGGCGTGGCCGGTGGCGCCGAGAGTGACGGCAAAGGTGTAGAGCGGGCTTGTCCCAATGTCGCCGAACACGATGCCCACCGCGGTCAGCGCAAGGAACCAGCTGTTGCCCCTGTGCACCTGAGCCGGGTCGGCGCCCGGGGGCGTGGACGTGGCAGTGACGCTCCCAACTCCCATTCGCGTATCACCCCGGCCAGGATTGCGGCCCGCCGATAGCGGCGGGCCGTCGGTGCCCTGCAAGATCGAGGTCATCGCGGACGGCGGGCGTCATGGCCGGTCGAATGATGGGGTCACGAGGATGATTTTGCCCCTGATTACTGCCGGTTTGCTCCGGCCGCACGGCGGCGACTTCACGAGGAATTCAAGCGCCCGCGCCCTTGCTTCGCCATGGTTTGCCCGGAACTTGTGCGGGTGACCGACTGTTCGCTCCGCGATTGTAATCGCAACCGAGCTTATCCACCGCCCTCCATAAGGCCTGGGTTGGACTGGAAAAGCTCACCTATCCAAGGGTTTCGCGCTTCGGCCACGCAGGGGGGCGACGTAACAGGCCTGCATCCCCGAGGCGGGATCGGTACCCTCTGTGGAAAATAGCGTAATCTACAGGCAGTTATCGGGACTTGGAGCGTCGCGCCCCAGGGCAGCAGACGATATTGGCCCGAATGTTGCACGTTTTTTGATCAATCGGATGGTCTAGACCCGTGATCCATACCATAACAGGCCCGGATAACAGCGGGATAACAGGAGCTGATGACATGGCGGCAGCCACGGAAGGGCTGGAAAAGCTCGAAGACATGATCGTACGGCAGGCGGAGGCGACGGGCGCCCAGGTGGCCGCCGCCAAGGCCGCCATCGGCAACGTGATCTTCGGGCAGGAACAGGTGGTCGAGCAGGCGCTGATCACGGTGCTTTGCGGCGGGCACGCGTTGCTGATCGGCCTTCCCGGCCTCGCCAAGACCAAGCTGGTCGAGACCATGGGCATCGTGCTCGGGCTCGAAGCCCGCCGCATCCAATTCACGCCGGATCTCATGCCCTCCGACATCGTCGGCAGCGAGGTGCTGGAAGAAAGCCCCGGCGGCAAGCGCAGCTTCCGCTTCATCCCCGGCCCGGTCTTCAGCCAGCTTCTGATGGCCGACGAGATCAACCGCGCGAGCCCGCGCACCCAGTCGGCATTGCTGCAAGCCATGCAGGAGCACCATGTCTCGGTTGCGGGCAATCGCCACGACGTGCCGCGCCCCTTCCACGTGCTGGCGACCCAGAACCCGATCGAGCAGGAAGGCACCTATCCTCTCCCCGAGGCGCAGCTCGACCGCTTCCTGATGCAGATCGACGTCGACTATCCCGACCGCGAGGCCGAGCGGAAAATCGTATTCGACACCACCGGCACCGAAGAGAACAAGCCGAAGCCGACGATGACCGCCGACGACCTCCTTGCCGCGCAGCGTCTGGTGCGCCGCCTCCCGGTCGGCGAATCGGTGGTGGAGGCGATCCTCACCTTGGTGCGCTCGGCGCGTCCGGGACCGGAGACCGGAGAGATCGGCAAATCGATCTCCTGGGGTCCGAGCCCGCGCGCGAGCCAGGCGCTGATGTTGGTGGCGCGTGCGCGTGCCCTCCTCGACGGACGGCTCTCGCCCTCGATCGAGGACGTCATCGCCATGGCCGAGCCGATCCTCAAGCACCGCATGGCGGTGACCTTCGCGGCGCGCGCCGACGGCGAAAGCGTGGAAGCCGTCATCGGCAAGCTCAGGGCGCGCATCGGATAGTCGAATGGCCACGGCAAAGCGGCGCGCGGACAAGGACGAAATCAAGGCTACGCAGCACGCGAGCGGCGCGGCGCGCTCGCTTGCGGAGACGATGCCGCGTCTCATCCTCGAGGCGCGCCGCATCGCGGCCACCGTCATCCACGGGTTGCACGGTCGCAAGCGGGCGGGGCCGGGAGAAAATTTCTGGCAATACCGCCGCTTCCTGTCGGGCGAGCCCGCGCGCCGCGTCGACTGGCGCCGCTCCGCGCGCGACGAGCATCTCTACGTGCGCGAGCAGGAATGGGAGGCCGCGCATACCGTCTGGCTCTGGGCCGATCGTTCTCCGTCCATGCTGTTTCGCTCGCAGCTTGCCCAGGAATCCAAGCTCGACCGCTGCCTGGTCGTCGCCTTCGCGCTTGCCGAGGTTCTGGTGCAGGCCGGCGAGCGCGTCGGCGTGCCGGGACTGATGCGGCCGACCGGCAGCCGTAACGTGCTGGACAAGCTGGCGAACGCCGTCGTGCACGACGTGACCGAACGGCCGAGCCTGCCGCCTTCCTTTGCGCCCTCCCCGCTCGCCGAAATCGTGGTGGTGTCGGATTTCTGGAGCCCGATGGCGGAGCTGCGCAACACGCTGTCGCAGCTGTCCGCCACCGGCGCGCATGGCCATGCCGTGCAGATCGTCGATCCGGCGGAAGAGACCTTTCCCTATTCAGGCCGGGTCGAGTTCGTCGAGCCGGAAGGCGCGGGCTCGATCACCGCCGGCCGCGCCGAGACGTGGAAGGCCGAGTACGAAGCGCGCGTGTCCAATCACCGCGCCGCGATCCGGGCGGAGACCGATCGGCTGGGCTGGAGCTTCACCATCCACCGCACCGACCGGCCGGCCACCGAGCTGCTGCTCGCGCTGCATGCGCGTCTCGGCGCGCCGCCCCCCGGCTCGACGATCGTCGGCCGCCCGCGCGCGCTGCGGCAA
>JBAUOM010000707.1:0-1715 GCA_049579765.1 Xanthobacteraceae bacterium | reverse complement strand
CCGGCAAGCAGCGCATCCATCACGCCGAAATACTGCGCCGGATCGTAGGCGATCAGGATCAGATCGACGCCGACGTTGAGGGCCGCGATGGCCGCCACGGCGATGCCTTGCTTGCTGGCATAGACGGCGCCCATGCTGAAATCGTCGGTCACCAGGACGCCGTCGTGGTGCCAGGTCTGGCGCAGAAGGTCGCCGACCACGGCATGCGAGAACGACACCGGACGTTCCGGATCGAGCGCGGTGAGCCGAGCGTGGCTCAGCATGGTGAACGCGCCGTTGCCCATGAGCGAACGAAATGGAATCCAGTCGCTGCGTTCAAGCTCGTCGAGTGGAGTCCGCAGGTGACCGGCTTCGAGATGGGTGTCCTCGTAGACCGATCCGAGGCCGGGGAAATGCTTGAGCGTGCAGCGCACGCCCGCTTCTCGAAGGCCCAGGCAATACTGGCGCGCGACCTCGGTCACGATCGCCGGATCGGCCGAGATCGCGCGATCGCGGATTCGCGTGTAACGGTCGTTGGGGTTGACTAGGTTCTTGTTGAGATCGACGACCGGAGCGAAGTTGAGATTGATCCCGAGGCGCACCAACGCGCGGCCCTGTGTCAGGCCGTACGCGTGCGCCGCCGCCGTTCGCGCCGTTTCGTCGACGAGACTCGCGACCGCCGACGCCATCGAAGGCTGCCGGGGCAGGGGCGGCGACACGCGCGAGATCGCACCGCCTTCCTGGTCGGTGGCGATCAAGAGCGGCGGCAGGCCCTGGCGCCGCCGGGTGTCCTGCCAGGATGCGATCTGCCGCCGAACCGCGTCGGCGGAAAGCCCCTCGACATTACGGGCGCCGACGAACACGCCGCCGATGGCGCGGCGCTCGAGCAGTTGCCCGATTTCGTCGGGATCGCGATAGCCGACGATGAGATGCCGGCCGAGCCGCTCCAGCTGGGCGGGGTCGGCGGCGAGCACGTGGGCGCGGACCCGATGGAATCGGGCTTCCAGCGACAGCGCGGCTATCAAGACTGCCGCGGCCGCCAGCAGCACCGCCACGCCCAGCACGCTGCCGGCACTGCTCCATGGCGACCTGCGCAATGTCCACGTCGCGATCGAAATCAACAGCAGCGGCACCGCGATCAACGCGAACAAGGCCGCCGGCCGATAGCTCGCCAGCAGCGGGGAACGCCAGTCGACGGCAAATGGCAGCAGGGCGATCGCGATGCAGAGCCCGAGGACCTGCAAACCGATCGAGCGTCGCCCACGCGGAGCGGTCGGCAACTAGACCACCAGTACGATCTTGCCGATATGGCTGCTCGCCTCCATGCGGGCATGCGCGGCGGCTGCCTGGGCAAGCGGGAAGGTGCTGTCGATCACCGGTTTGATCCTGCCTGCGGCGATCAGCGGCAGCACGTGTTCCTCCACACCGCGCGCGATCGCACCCTTGTCGGCGATCGAGCGCGCACGCAATGTCGAACCGGTGTGCGTGAGGCGCTTGAGCATGATGCGGCGGAAATCGACGGTGGCCTTCGGGCTGCCCTGAAAGGCGATCTGCACTACGCGTCCCTCGACCGCCGCGGCTTCGTAATTGCGCTCGATGTAATCGCCACCGACCATGTCGAGAATGACGTCGGCGCCGTTGCCGCCGGTGGCGGCCTTGGTCGCGGCCACAAAATCTTCCGTCTTGTAGTTAACTGCGGCATCGGCGCCCAGGCGCCGGCAGGCGTCGCATTTATC
>JBAUOM010000706.1:0-7301 GCA_049579765.1 Xanthobacteraceae bacterium | reverse complement strand
GCTTCGTCCCATTCGATGTGATCGGTCTTGCCGGCCGGGAGAACCAGCGCCGTCACCGCGTCCTTCGTCAGTCGCATGACCTTCGTCCTCTGCTTCCCAGCCAGACACGTGCTGTTCTGGGAAGCGTATGGGAAGCTATCTCCTGCTCCCCGGTGCCCGCTCTTGCCCGTATCCCACACGTGCTATGCACGAGTTGTCACGGAATTGCAAGGCTCGTGCGGTCCCCTGCGCCCTCCTGCGGGAAGCACGGATATGGTAGCCGGAGATCGAGAGCACGTGGGCAAGGCCCGATACATACATCGCCTCGTTCACCGGCGTCGAAATGGCATCGCGTCTGCCGGTGATGAGCGCGGAGGCGATCGCCCCGTTGTCGCCGGGCAAGACCGCCCGGATGCGTTGGTCGATCGCCTCGCGCATGGCGTTGATTGCCATGGCGTAGCGCAGCGGCAGTGATGGCGCGGCCGGGGCTGCGGCAATTCGGACGTGGCCGAGCACGAAGCCGGAGGCACCGATTCGCTGAAAATACATGTCGCGCGCGAAGTCATAACCGCCGGGGCGCAGAGGTTGGGGCGGAGGAGAGAGGCGGGCCTTGAACTCGACGAAGCTGCCGACCGCCGGCGCGCTGCCCTTGCGCACCGAGACCCGCACGCGTTCGATCTTTTCATCGAGCCGCGGACCGCTCATGCGATCGACCCGCACGACAATGCGGTCGGAGCGCTCGCGCTCCTCCCGCGTCTCGACGAATCCCGCGACGTCGACGTTCCAGACCGGCGCGGAGAGCACCGGATGGGCGATGACCGCAGCTTTGATGGTGGCGGTCGCCAACCCAGCCGCCAGCGCAGCGCCCCCCAGGGCGAGGGGAAATGCGACCGCGCGACGACGGCACAGGATGGCCGCTGTCACCGCTGCGGCGAGCAGGAGGATCGCCGCCCATGGCGCCGGTTCGCGATCAGCGGCGAAGTAAACGGCGATGCCACAGCCGAAAGCGATCGCGAGCCAGGGCACGAGCCGGCCAGGACCGGTTTCGACCGCAACCCATTCGCGGATGCGCCGCGCCGCACGCGGCGCAAACACGGAGAAGCCGACCGGCCACGCCAATCCCGGCCTGTCACCGGCCACGACCCAGGGACGGATCCAGAGTCGCCATGCCTCGGCCCGCCCGCGCGATCTGCCCTGCTCGACCATCGCGCGGCCCCCACAGCGCCATATCTCGCCGCGTGGATGCTACACCAGAACCATCCATGGTGCACCGGGCCGTCCGGGCATTGCCGGTTGCGTGGGGGCAACGGTGGGCGGGAGACCTAGGCGCCCTTTCCGCCGCTTACCTTGGCCCAGGTGTCGCGCAGGCCGACGGTACGGCTGAACACCAGGCGGCCGGGCTTGGAATCCGGATCGCGGCAGAAGTAGCCTTGACGCTCGAACTGCATGGCGGCGGCGGAGTTGGCGGCGGCGGCTGCCGGTTCGAGCCTGCAGTCCATCAGTACCTCGAGCGAATTCGGGTTGAGATCGGCAACGAAGTCGGCAACGTTCGGGGCGGGACGCGCAAATAGTGGGTTGTAGAGCCGAACTTCCGTCGACACCGCGTCGGCGGCGGAGACCCAGTGGAGCGTGGCCTGAACCTTGCGTCCGTCCGGCGCGTTGCCGCCGCGGGTCTGCGGATCGTAGGTGCAGCGAAGCTCGATCACTTCGCCCGCGGCGTTCTTCAGCACCTCACGGCAGGTGACGAAATAGGCGTAGCGTAGCCGCACCTCCCGCCCGGGGGCGAGCCGGTAGAATTTCTTGGGCGGGTCTTCCATGAAATCATCCCGCTCGATGTAGAGCTCGCGGCCGAATCGGATCGGTCGCGTGCCCGCGGTCGGGTCATCGGGATGATTGGCGGCTTCGAGCTCCTCGAATTGGCCTTCGGGATAATTCTCGACGACGATCTTCAAGGGACGCAGCACCGCCATGCGCCGCAATGCCGTCCTGTTCAGCACCTCGCGAACGGAGAAGTCGAACATGGCGGCGTCGACCACGCTGTTGGCTTTGGCCACCCCGATCCGCTTGACGAAATCGCGTATCGCCTCCGGCGGAACGCCGCGGCGGCGCAATCCTGCCAGCGTCGGCATGCGCGGATCATCCCACCCTTTCACGTGTCCCCCGCGTACCAGCTCGGTCAGGACGCGTTTGGACAGGACCGTATGGGTGAGGTTCAGACGCGCGAATTCGTACTGCCGCGGCCGCGAGGGAACCGGAAGATTGTCGAGAAACCAGTCGTACAAGGGGCGATGGTCCTCGAACTCGAGCGTGCAGAGTGAATGGGTGATGTGCTCGATGGCGTCCGACTGACCGTGGGCGAAGTCGTAGCTCGGATAAATGCACCACGCGCTGCCGGTGCGCGGATGGCTTGCATGCAGGATACGGTAGAGCACCGGATCGCGCAGATTGATGTTGCCGGCGGCCATGTCGATCTTGGCTCGCAACACCCGCGCCCCGTTCGGGAACTCGCCCGCCCGCATGCGGCGAAACAGGTCGAGGTTTTCTTCCATCGTTCTCTCGCGCCACGGACTGTTGCGTCCGGGCTCGGTAAGCGTGCCGCGGCTCGCCCGCATTTCGTCCTGCGACTGGTCGTCGACATACGCCTTGCCGGCGCGGATCAGGTGCTCGGCCCACTCGTAGAGCTGCTCGAAATAGTCCGAGGCATGATAGAGATGCGTTCCCCAATCGAAGCCGAGCCAGCGGACGTCGCGCTCGATGGCATCGATATATTCCTGCTCCTCTTTCGCCGGATTGGTATCGTCGAAGCGCAGGTGGCAGCGTCCGCCGAATTCCTGCGCTACACCGAAATTGAGGCAGATCGACTTGGCGTGGCCGATATGCAGGTAGCCGTTGGGCTCCGGCGGAAAGCGTGTCACCACCGTGGCACGGCGCTTCGCATCGAGGTCCGCCTGGACGATATCGCGGATGAAGTCGCGCCCTGCTTCCGCGGCCGCCGTCTCGCTCACTGCCATGCCTTCCACGTCCCGCTGTCCTCGCCCATCTGGCGACCGACTTGCCGCTGCCGCCGGAGTTTGGCGGGGCCTACCAAATCCACGGCTGTGCGCCAAGGGCGCCGGGACGACCGGCGAGACCGCGGGCCGGTCGCGCCAGCGCCGCCGACCGTGAAACCTTTGATCTCCTATCTTAATTCTGTGGTACACGAACCCCGGTGATGGCCCGTCGACGCCCGTGCGGCTACGACGGGCTGTTGCGATCCGACTAGCTGTCCAAATCGGCCCGAGATGACCGAGACGATCGTCACCCGCTTTGCGCCCTCGCCCACGGGCTTCCTGCACATCGGAGGGGCGCGTACCGCGCTGTTCAACTGGCTTTACGCCCGCGCGCGCGGCGGAAAAATGCTGCTGCGGATCGAGGACACCGACCGCGAGCGCTCCACGCAGGCAGCGATCGAGGCCATCCTCGATGGGCTGAGCTGGCTCGGCCTCGATTGGGACGGCGAGGCCGTCTACCAATTCTCGCGCTCCATGCGCCACCGCGAGGTGGCCGAGGCGCTGTTGCAAACCGGGCATGCCTATCGCTGCTACGCCACCCCCGAGGAACTTGCGGAAATGCGGGAGCAAGCGCGCCGCGAAGGACGCGCCAAGCTCTATGATGGACGCTGGCGCGACCGCGATCCGTCCGAGGCCGCGGCCGGGATCAAACCGGTGATCCGGCTCAAGGCGCCGCTGACTGGCGAGACCGCGATCGAGGATCAGGTTCAGGGGCGGGTTGTCTGGCAGAACGAGAACCTCGATGATCTCGTGCTGCTTCGCTCGGACGGCACCCCCACCTATATGCTCGCCGTCGTGGTGGACGACCACGACATGGGCGTCACCCACGTGATCCGCGGCGACGACCATCTCACCAATGCAGCCCGCCAGAAACAGATCTACCAGGCGCTCGGATGGAACGTGCCGGTGATGGCGCACATCCCGCTCATCCATGGACCCGATGGCTCGAAGCTGTCCAAGCGGCACGGCGCCTTGGGCGTCGATGCATATCGGGCAATGGGATATCTCCCCGCCGCCGTGCGCAATTATCTCGTGCGGCTGGGCTGGAGCCATGGCGACCAGGAAATCTTCTCTACCGAGGAGATGGTCGCGGCCTTCGACCTCGCGCAGGTCGGACGCTCTCCCGCGCGCTTCGACTTCGCCAAGCTCGAGAGCCTCAATGCCCACTATATGCGCCATACCGACGACGGCGAACTTCTGGCGCAGCTCGAGCGCGTTTTACCGCACATCGCGGGTGGACCCGAGCTTGCCGCCAAGCTGACCCCAGAGCTGCGCGGCAGGCTGCTTGCGGCCATGCCCGGCCTGAAGGAAAGGGCCAAGACCTTGGTCGATCTCGTTGACGGCGCCCGTTTCATCTTTGCCGATCGTCCGCTCGCACTCGACGACAAGGCGGCCGGCCTGCTCACCGCCGAGGCACGCCAGCTCATCGGCGACCTGTCCGCGGACCTCGACGCCGTCGAGCCCTGGAACGCCGAGACCACCGAGCTGGCGGTCCGGGCCTTTGCCGAGCGTAAAGGGCTCAAGCTCGGAACCGTCGCGCAGCCGGTGCGTGCCGCGCTCACCGGGCGCACCACCTCGCCCCCGATCTTTGACGTGCTGGCGGTGCTCGGACAGGGCGAAAGCCTCGGCCGGCTTCGCGATCAAGTACCGCCATCGGTGACCAGCCACGGCTAGCGCGCGCCCGCGGCGCGCCAGAAATGCCGGGGGCACAAGGCGCAATCGTCTGCGTCGTTGCGGCGCCGAGCCCTGCCGGGCGGGCCATCTTGCAGTGCAAACTGGGATGGGCTACGCAAAACGCAGCAGCCTCTCCCGGCAGGGGCACCGAAGCACCACTAACCCACAGCGCTTGCGGGCGTGCGATCCGCCGGGCGACACAACCGAGGGCTTCGATCATGGATGCCAAGACCGGCGCCAACATCAAATCCGGAAAATTCGTCGTCGGTGACAAGGAGGCCACCTTCCCGGTCTACGAGGGAACCATAGGCCCGTCCGTCATCGACATCGGCAAGTTCTATGCCGAAACCGGCATGTTCACCTACGATCCCGGCTACACCTCGACGGGAAGCTGCGAGTCCAAGATCACCTATATCGACGGCGACGAAGGCATCCTGCTCTATCGCGGATACCCCATCGAGCAACTGGCCGAGCACGGCGACTTCCTCGAAACCTGCTATCTGCTGCTCTACGGCGAGCTTCCGACCGCCGCACAGAAGGCCGACTTCGACAATCGTGTCACCCGCCACACCATGGTGCACGAGCAGATGAGCCGGTTCTATCAAGGCTTTCGGCGCGACGCCCATCCGATGGCCGTGATGACGGGATGCGTCGGCGCGCTCTCGGCCTTCTATCACGACTCGACCGATATCTCCGATCCGACGCAGCGGATGATTGCCTCGATCCGCATGATCGCGAAGATGCCGACAATGGCAGCGATGGCCTACAAGTATTCGGTCGGCCAGCCCTTCGTCTATCCCAAGAACGATATCGACTACGCCACCAACTTTCTGCGCATGTGCTTTGCGGTGCCATGCGAGGAGTACAAGCCCAATGCCGTCCTCGCCCGCGCCATGGACCGCATCTTCATCCTGCACGCCGATCACGAGCAGAATGCCTCGACCTCGACGGTGCGGCTCGCGGGTTCCTCCGGGGCCAACCCGTTTGCTTGCATCGCCGCCGGCTGCGCGTGCCTGTGGGGCCCCGCGCATGGTGGCGCCAACGAAGCGGCGCTCAACATGCTGCGCGAGATCGGCAAACCGGAACGCATCCCGGAATATATCCGCCGTGCCAAGGACAAGAACGACAGCTTCCGCCTCATGGGCTTCGGCCACCGGGTCTACAAGAACTACGACCCGCGCGCGAAAATCATGCAGAAGACCTGCCACGAAGTGCTGAATGAAATTGGCGTGAAGGACGATCCGTTGCTGGACGTCGCCATGGAACTCGAACGCATCGCGCTGCACGACGAATATTTCGTCGAGAAGAAACTCTACCCCAATATCGATTTCTATTCAGGCATCACGCTCAAGGCGATGGGGTTCCCGACCACGATGTTCACCGTGCTGTTCGCGGTCGCCCGCACGGTCGGCTGGATCTCGCAGTGGAAGGAAATGATCGAGGACCCGCATCAGAAGATCGGTCGCCCGCGCCAGCTTTACACCGGAGCGACCCACCGCGATTACATACCGATCTCACGCAGGAAATAAAAAGGCGCCCCGCTCCGTTTCATCGCGTAGGCACGGCGCGGTTGGCCGCGCCAAGCACGATATCGGCGGCGCGCACTGCCGGCGCGGTCGAGCCGATCTCCATGATCGCATCCAAGCGGGAAAACGCCTCGAGCTGGCGCCGCCGCTGCGACGAATCGTCGAACAATGGAACCAGGGCGGCAGCGAGGTGCTCGGCCGTGCAGTTGTGCTGGAGCAGCTCTGGAACGACATTTTCGCCCAGCAAGAGGTTGGTCAGGATGATCGAAGGAAGCCGCTTCAGGATTCCTCGTCCGACCGCGAGATATTCGATCGCGGAGACCTTGTAGGCGGCAACCATCGGGACGCCGGCGAGCGCAAGCTCGAGCGTCACCGTGCCGGATTTGGCAAGCGCTGCCCTGGCGATCCGAAACGCCGCCTGCTTCTCCGCGGTCTCGACCACGATGCGCGGGCGTGCCGCCCATTGCTCGGTCGCCTTCCTGATTGGATCGAGCAGATGCGGGACCGTAGGCAGCACGACCTCGAGCGCTCCGAGCCGATCGTGGACCAGTGCGACTGCATCGGCAAAAACGGCCAGCAGCCGATTGATCTCGCCGGCTCGGCTGCCCGGCAGCACCAGCAGGACCGGCGGCGACGCGAGCCGACGCCGCGCCTCGTCGCTATTCGGGCGCAGATCACGCACCTCCGCCACCAAAGGATGACCAACATAGGTGCAGGGTGGCCCGCCGAGCCGCCGGTGCACGTCGGGCTCGAACGGCAGCAGCGCCAGGATGTGATCGATGTAAGCGCGCATCACGCGCGCACGGCCTGGCCGCCAAGCCCAGACCGAGGGCGAAACATACTCGACGATCGCAATCGAGGGGTCGGCGGCGCGAACCCGCCGGGCGATCCCCCGGGTGAAGCCGGGACTGTCGATGACGATCAGGACATCGGGACGCCTCGCGACCACGGTCTTGGCGGTGAAACGCATCAGCCGCAGGATTTTCGGCAACCGGCGCGGAATGGCGCTGAATCCGATGATCGGCAGATCGTCGATCGAGTACAGGCTCGCGACCCCTTCGGCCGCCATTTC
>JBAUOM010000705.1:0-1672 GCA_049579765.1 Xanthobacteraceae bacterium | reverse complement strand
GCCATCGCCGCTGCGGCGCCCGCGCCGCCGGCGCCGCCGTTTGCGGCCGCCTTCCTGGTCCTGGCCCGCCTCGCCCCCGGGCTCGCCTTCTGATTCTGATTCTTCGTCACGCGCCGCCGCGGGGGCGGCGTCCTCGGATCCGGCTTCCTCCCTGGCGTCCTCCTCCTCCTCGTCCTCCAGCTCCGCCTCGATCGGAACGGCGCTTGCCGGCTGCAGCGCCAGGGCCTTCGCCTGCTCCAGACTGTGCACCTGCTCGCCCTTCTCGATCACGAAGGACAATTGCCCGCCGACGGTGGCGTCGGCGTTGACCATGATGGTGATGCGGAAACGCTCCTCGAGCGCGCGCAGATGCGCGCGCTTGTGATTGAGGAGATAGAGCGCGATCTCGGAGCGCGTACGCACCGTCAGATTGTGCGTGGCGCCCTTGAGCAGCATTTCCTCGAGCGAGCGCAAGAGCTGCAGCGCCACCGACGACACCGAGCGCACGTGGCCGGTGCCGCCGCAATGCGGGCATTTCTCGGTCGAGCTCTCCAGCACGCTCGAGCGGATGCGCTGGCGCGACATCTCGAGCAGCCCGAAATGCGAGATGTGGCCGACCTGGATGCGCGCCCGGTCGTGCCGCAGGCATTCCTTCAACCGACGCTCGACCGCGCGGTTGTTGCGCTTCTCGTCCATGTCGATGAAATCGATGACGATCAGCCCGGCGAGATCGCGCAGGCGAAGCTGCCGCGCGATTTCCTCGGCCGCCTCGAGATTGGTCTTGAGCGCGGTGTCCTCGATGTGATGCTCGCGGGTGGCGCGGCCGGAATTGACGTCGATCGCGACCAGCGCCTCGGCCTGGTTGAGCACGATGTAGCCGCCCGAGCGCAGCTGCATCACCGGGGTGAACATCGCGTCGAGCTGGCTCTCGATGCCGTGGCGGGTGAAGACCGGCAGCGAATCGCGGTAGGGTTTCACGTTCTTGGCATGGCTCGGCATGAGCATGCGCATGAACTCTTTCGCCTCCTTGTAGGAGTCGTCCCCCGCGACCAGGATCTCGTCGATGTCCTTGTTGTAGAGGTCGCGGATCGAGCGCTTGACCAGCGAGCCCTCCTCGTAGACGAGCGTGGGCGCCGTCGATTTCAGCGTGAGGTCGCGGACCGTCTCCCACAGCCGGAGCAGGTATTCGAAATCGCGCTTGACCTCGGTCTTGGTGCGGCTCGCGCCGGCGGTGCGCAGGATCACGCCCATGCCTTCCGGCACGTCCAGCTCCTGCGCGATTTCCTTCAATCGTCTGCGGTCGTCGGCGCTCGTGATCTTGCGGCTGATGCCGCCCCCGCGCGCCGTATTCGGCATCAGCACCGAATAGCGGCCGGCAAGCGAGAGATAGGTGGTGAGCGCCGCGCCCTTGGTGCCGCGTTCCTCCTTGACGACCTGCACCAGCATCACCTGCCGGCGCTTGATCACTTCCTGGATCTTGTACTGCCGGCGTACCCGCGGCATGCGCTCCGGCACTTCCTCCATGGCGTCGGCGCCGCCGACCGATTCCACGACGTCCACGTCGCCTTCGGAATCGTGACCATTGACCTCGGTGATGTTGTGCGCGGCGTCGGCGATCTCGCCGGTCTCGCCGGTGCTCGGCTCTGCCGTGGCGGGCAGGCCGGTCGCTTCCGTCTCGGCGCCCTCCTCGGCG
>JBAUOM010000704.1:0-3281 GCA_049579765.1 Xanthobacteraceae bacterium | reverse complement strand
GTCCTGGCGAGCGCCGGCGCCGGAGCGGGCGCGGCGGCGCTCGGCGGAGCGCCGGCCATGGCGCAGACAACTCAACGCAAGACCTTCGTGCTGGTGCACGGCGCCTGGCACGGCGGCTGGTGCTGGCGGTGCGTGTCCGACCTGCTCGAGAAGCAGGGACACAAAGTGTTCACGCCGACGCTGACCGGGGTCGGAGAGCGCTCCCATCTTATGAGCAAGGAGATCAATCTCGACACCCACATCACCGACATCGTCAACGTCGTCAAATGGGAGGACCTCAAGGACATCTGCCTGGTGGTGCATTCCTATGGGGGCTACCCGGGCTCGGGCGCGCTCGAGCAGATCGGCGACCGGGTCTCCTCGATCGTCTGGCTCGACGCCTTCAAGCCGGAGAACGGCGAGCGCCTGCTCGACGTCACGTCCGAGTTCAGCCGCAAGGGACTGCTGGCGGCGATGGAGAAGGGCGAGCCCGGCCGCCCCTCCCCGAAGGCGGAGGCGTTCCGCGTCAACGAGAAGGATCGCGCCTGGGTCGACTCCAAGACGACCCCGCGGCCGAACGGGGTGGCGCTGCAGCCGATCAAGCTCACCGGCGCGCGCGAGAAGGTGGCGAAGAAGACCTACATCCGCGCCGCCGCCTATCCGCAGCCGACGTTCGACAAGGCATTGGCGGAATGCAAGGCCGACAAGTCGTGGCGCACCTTCGAAGCGACGAATTCCAGCCACGACGTGATGGTCGACGCGCCGCAATGGCTGGTCGACGTCCTGCTGCAAGTCTCATGACGGGAGGAGACAATGGCGAACGGACAGACGCGCCGCATCGTCGTGGGCGGCATGGGCGCGGGGCTCGCGACCATGATTGACAGCGCCCGGGCGCAGGCGCCGGCGCAAGCGAACGCCAAGACCTTCGTGCTCGTTCACGGCGCATGGCACGGCGGCTGGTGCTGGCGGCGGGTGGCGGACCTGCTCGAGAAGCAGGGACACAAGGTGTTCACGCCGACCATGACCGGCCTGGGCGAGCGCTCGCACCTTCTCGACGACAAGGTGAACCTCGCGACCCACATCACCGACATCGTCAACGTCATCAAGTGGGAAGGGCTGAGCGACATTGTGCTGGTCGGGCATTCCTATGGCGGCGTCATCATCTCGGGCGTGGCCGATCAGCGGCGCGATGCGATCGGCTCGATCGTGTTCCTCGACGCCTTCGTGCCCGACGACGGCGACAGCCTGGCGACCAAGGCCTCCCAGCCCGTGCGCGAGGCCATCGCCGCGCTGGTGGAGAAGGGCGAGACGGCGATGAAGCCGGTGCCGGCGGCGGTGTTCCGGGTCAACGAAAAGGACCGCGCCTGGGTCGACGCCATGTGCACGCCGCATCCGGTCGCGACGCTGACCGACAAGACCACCGTCGCGGGAGGGCGCGACCGCATCGCCAGGAAGGCCTTCATCCGCGCCAAGGGCTATCCCAGCCTGCCGTTCGACGCCGCGCACGAACGGCTCAAGGCGGCAGCCGGCTGGCGCGTCTACGAACTGCCATGCGGCCACGACGCCATGGTCGACATGCCCGACCGGCTCACCGAGATCCTGCTCGAGGTGGCATAGGTCGCTTGCGCCTCGCCGCGCGTCGGGGCGCCGCCGTCGAACGAGCCGCGGTTAGATCGGGATGACTTTTCTTCGAATCGTCATCCCAATCTAGCTTCTTGTCTGAGCATGATCTTTCCGAAAACCGCTGCACGCTTTTCGGGATCATGCTTTGGGGGCGCGTACCTGCCGGACCGGCCGGCGGCCCGTACCGATCGGGGACAGCACGGCCGGCGGATTCGCAACTGATTGCCGAAAGAGTGGGGCGATCGATGCTATTGCGCATCGAGGCATCCGGGCGCGAGTATTTGGGCGGGGGGTGTCGACTGCTTGATTGATGACACCAGGAGCGAGCAATGAGCGAGCAGCCCCATCTCGAGCCGATTCCCCAGCCGCCCCCCTACCCCGTCATCGGCAACCTGCTCGAGATCAGGAGCGAGGCGCCGATCCTCGACATGATGAAGCTCGCGGAGGCTTACGGCCCAATCTATCGCCTCCGCCTGGGCGGGCCGTCGATGGTGGTGCTCTCCAGCTTCGAGCTGGTCGACCCGGTCTGCGACAACGAGCGCTTCGACAAGTTCCTCGGTCCCGGCATCATGCAGGCGCGCGCCGTTGCCGGCGACGGCCTGTTCACGGCCTGGACCCACGAGCCGAACTGGCGCAAGGCCCACAATATTCTCACCCCGGCCTTCGGATCGATGGCGATCCGCAGCTACCTGCCCGAGATGGGCGACATCGCCATGCAGCTCGTCGACAAATGGTCGCGCCTCAACCCGGACGAGGAGATCGACGTTGCCGCCGACATGACGCGCTTGACGCTCGACACCATCGGGCTGTGTGCGTTCGACTACCGCTTCAATTCGTTCTACAGCGAGCGCCCGCATCCCTTCGTCGCGGCGATGGTCGACTCGCTCAGCTATGCGACCGCGAACCTCAGCAGGCTGCCGATCCAGCGCAAGCTGATGATCCGCGCCAAGCGAAAGCGGCAGGAGAACATCTCGACGATGAACCGCCTCGTCGACGACGTGATCGCCCAGCGCCAGGCCGATCCCAATCAGTCCAAGAAGACCGATCTGCTGCAGGCGATGCTGTCCGGGGTCGATCGGCAATCCGGCGAGAAGCTCGACATCATCAATGTCCGCTATCAGGTGCTGACCTTCCTCATCGCCGGCCACGAGACCACCAGCGGCCTGCTGACGTTCGCCTTGTACTACCTGATGCGCAATCCGGAGGTTTTGGCCCGGGGCTACGCCGAGGTGGATGCCGTGCTCGGCGGCGACCTGTCGAAACCGCCGGGCGAGGAGGAGGTCCGGCAGCTGCGTTACGTCGGCCAGATCCTGAGCGAGACGCTGCGGCTGTGGCCGACCGCACCGGCGTTCGTGCGCCATGCCTTCGAGACCACCGCGCTCGCCGGCAAGTACGAGGTGACCCCCGAAGATCGGCTGATGATCCTCACGCCGATGCTGCACCGGGTCCCGCGATCTGGGGGCCCGATCCGGAAAAATTCGACCCCGCGCGCTTCGAGCCGGAGCTGGTGAAGAAGCGGCCGGCCAACGCCTACAAGCCGTTCGGCACCGGCTTCCGCGCCTGCATCGGACGCCACTTCGCCCTGCAGGAGGCGACCGTGGCGCTCGCGATGATCCTGCAACGCTTCGAGCTGCTCGACCATACCGGCTACGAGCTCAAGCTGAAGCAGACCCTGACGA
>JBAUOM010000703.1:0-1630 GCA_049579765.1 Xanthobacteraceae bacterium | reverse complement strand
CCGGGTCTCGCCGCAAAATCCGGTGCGTGACCTGCGCGAGGGCCTCGCTTTCATGCTCGGGCACCGGCTGCTGCGGCCGATCTTCGTCACGCAATTCATCTTCAACACCGCGCTGTTCGTGATCCAGGCGGTCTATGTGCCTTACGCCATCCATGCACTCGGACTGTCCGCGAGCGGTGTCGGCGTCACGCTCGCGGCATTCGGCGCAGGCATGCTCGTCGGCGCGCTCAGCGCGGCGCGTGTCATGCGCATGCTCCGCCTCGGCACCGTCATCGCCATCGGTCCCGTCGCCGGCGTCGCCGCGGCGTTGCTGATGGTGCTGACCATCTGGACGCCGGCGCCGGCGCTCGCGGCAGCAAGCTTCTTCGTGATGGGGGCGGGTCCGATCCTGTGGGTCGTGAGCACCACCACCCTGCGGCAGACCGTGACGCCGCGGGATTTGCTGGGCCGGGTCTCCGCCATCAACAGCGTCGCCTACGGCGCGCGGCCGCTGGGGGCGGCGATCGGAGCGGTCTGCGGCGGCCTCTTCGGCGCGCAGGCGTGCTTGATCGTGGCCGCTGCCGGCTTTCTCCTGCAGGCGGCGCTGATCCTGATGTCGCCCGTCCCCTCGCTCGCGCGCCAGCCCGACCTGGCCGGCTGAGTCCGTCCGCGCGAAGAATAATAGTGGCACCGGAGATTCGAGTTCCTTGTGGGCCACGGCGGTTGACCGCCGCCGAGTTTATGCCCTAGTGCCTTTGTAAATGTTTGCCAGGCATACCAATTCCATGACGACCGAACGCTATAACGCCCGCGAGGCGGAGCCGCGCTGGCAGCAGGTGTGGGAGGATCGCGGCATCTTCGCCACCAGCAACGACGATCCGCGGCAGAAATACTACGTGCTGGAAATGTTCCCCTATCCGTCGGGGCGCATCCATATGGGGCACGTGCGCAACTACGCCATGGGCGACGTGGTGGCGCGCTACAAGCGCGCCATGGGCTTCAACGTGCTCCAACCCATGGGCTGGGACGCCTTCGGCATGCCGGCCGAGAACGCCGCCATCGAGCGCAAGGTCCATCCCAAGGCCTGGACCTATCAGAACATCGCGGCGATGAAGGCACAGCTCAAGTCGATGGGCCTCTCGCTCGACTGGATGCGCGAGATCGCGACCTGCGATCCCGCCTACTACAAGCACCAGCAGAAGATGTTCCTGGACTTTTTGCGGGCGGGCCTGGTCGAGCGCAAGCTCGGCAAGGTGAACTGGGATCCGGTCGACCAGACCGTGCTCGCCAACGAGCAGGTGATCGACGGCAAGGGCTGGCGCTCCGGCACCGAGGTCGAACAGCGCGAGCTGACGCAGTGGTTCCTGACCATCACCAAATACAGCCAGGAGCTGCTCGACGCGCTGAAGACGCTCGACCGCTGGCCGGACAAGGTCCGGCTGATGCAGGAGAAGTGGATCGGCCGCTCCGAGGGCGCCCGGGTCCGGTTTCCGATCATTGGCCAAGACGACCGGCTCGAGGTCTTCACGACCCGCCCCGACACCCTGTTCGGCGCGAGCTTCATGGCGGTCGCCCCCGATCATCCGCTGAGCGTCGAGCTCGCCGGGCGCGACCCCGAGCTTGCCGCCTTCATCGCCGAATGCGCCAGGAT
>JBAUOM010000702.1:0-1974 GCA_049579765.1 Xanthobacteraceae bacterium | reverse complement strand
GGTTGGACGCATCGCCATCGTCCAGGACCCGGGCGGAGCCGTGATCGGCTGGATGACACCAGCCGCGAACCAATAGGCAGCAAGTCGGCGCGGTTGCGTTCCGGCCGATCATCGCTCCGGAACGGTGACCCGCCGCAGCGTGAGATTGATCCGTCCGCCTTCCGGCAGCAGGCTCGAGCTGCCGGGAATGATCCGATCGACGCCGTGAAACGCGAGCCGCGCCTTCCCGCCGAGCACCAGCGCATCGCCGGAGGCGAGGCGGAGGCTGCGGGTGGGGTCGCCGCGCTTCGTCCCTCCGATCCGAAACAGGCAGGTATCGCCCAGCGACAGCGAGACCACCGGCGCCGCGAAGTCCTGCTCGTCGCGATCTTGATGCAGCCCCATCTTGGCCGTCGGCCCGTAGTAGTTGACGAGGCAGCTTTCGGGCGCGTGCGGATAGGCGGCGAGCGCCGTCCAGGCGGCGAGCACGATGTCCGGTATCTTCGGCCAAGCCTGCCCGGTGTGCGGATGGAGCGGCTGGTAGCGATAGCCGGCCTCGTCGGTGACCCAGCCGAGCGGTCCGCAATTGCTCATGCGCACGGAGAGGGGCCGGCCGCTCTTCGGCATCCGCGGGGCATAGAGCGGCGCGCTCACCAGCGCCGCGCGCAGCGCCGCAAGCAGCGCCTCCTGTGCCGGCCGATCGAGATAGGCAGGCACCAGGCGCAAGCCGGAAAGGGAGCATGGCGCGGTCATGTCGCTATCTTCCGCGCCGGCCGCGCGGCGTCAAATGCGAGCGGCGCGCCTGGCCGAGCGCAATGCTCGCGAATCCGTGATCATATGTCTTGCGGCCCCAAGGGGCCCTCCTATATGAGCCGGGAGGCCGCCTGGGGGCGGCCATCGACGTGTATTTTGGGGGTCGGACGAGGGGACCGCGGGTCTCGCGGGATATCCCGTTCGGGTGCCGAAAGGACCCGGCCGACCTGCCGCAGAACAGAGGAAGCGAGAACATGGGCAAGGTCATCGGTATCGACCTCGGCACCACCAATTCGTGCGTCGCCGTGATGGAAGGCAAGACGCCGAAGGTCATCGAGAACGCGGAGGGCATGCGCACCACGCCCTCGATCGTCGCCTTCACCGATGACGGCGAGCGGCTGGTCGGGCAGCCGGCCAAGCGCCAAGCAGTCACCAATCCCGAGCGCACCATTTTCGCGGTCAAGCGGCTCATCGGCCGGCGCTACGACGACCCGATGGTGGAGAAGGACAAGAAGCTCGTTCCCTACAAGATCGTGCGCGCCTCGAACGGCGACGCCTGGGTCGAGGCCGAAGGCAAGACCTACTCGCCTTCGCAGATCTCCGCCTTCATCCTGCAAAAGATGAAAGAGACGGCGGAGGCCTATCTCGGCCAGAAGGTCGAGCAGGCGGTCATCACCGTCCCGGCCTATTTCAACGACGCCCAGCGCCAGGCGACGAAGGACGCCGGCAAGATCGCCGGCCTCGAAGTGCTGCGCATCATCAACGAGCCGACCGCGGCTGCGCTGTCCTACGGCCTCGACAAGCAGAAGAGCGGCACCATCGCGGTCTACGACCTCGGCGGCGGCACCTTCGACATTTCGATCCTGGAAATCGGCGACGGCGTGTTCGAGGAGAAGTCGACCAACGGCGACACCTTCCTCGGCGGCGAGGACTTCGACATGCGCCTGGTCAATTATCTCGCCGACGAATTCCAGAAGGAGCAGGGCATCGACCTGCGCCGCGACAAGCTCGCGCTGCAGCGGCTGAAGGAAGCGGCGGAGAAGGCCAAGATCGAGCTCTCCTCCACCACCCAAACCGAGATCAACCTGCCGTTCATCACCGCCGACGCGTCCGGTCCGAAGCACCTGACCATGAAGCTCACCCGCGCCAAGTTCGAGGCGCTGGTGGACGATCTCATCCAGAAGACGGTCGAGCCGTGCCGGCTTGCGCTCAAGGACGCGGGGCTCTCCGCCGCCGAGATCA
>JBAUOM010000701.1:0-1528 GCA_049579765.1 Xanthobacteraceae bacterium | reverse complement strand
ACCGCGCGCGGACGCTTCGCGCTCACCCCGCTCGGGCGGCTGCTCGGCTCGCACGCGCCCAACAACACCCGCACGACGGCGATCTTTCTCAACGACTACTTCGCCGACATGTGGACGCACCTCGACGATGCGCTCACGGGCGAGCGAACGGCGTTCGAGGCGATGGAGGGCCGTCCGTTCTTCGATTGGCTCGCCGCCAATCCGGACGAAGCGCGCCGCTTCAACCGCATGATGCTCGAGGTGCACGGGCCGGAGACGCCGGCGATCGTCGCCGCTTACGACTTCTCATGGTGCGAGCACATCGTCGATGTCGGTGGCGGCAACGGCGCGCTGTTGTCCGCCGTGCTCGCCGCCCATCCCAACCGGCGCGCGACGCTGTTCGACATGGCGGAAGCGATCGCCGCCGCCAAACGCGGCGAGGGCGGGCCGTTGCCGGGGGTCAGCTTCGTGGCCGGCGACGTATTCACGACGCGGGCGCCGGAGGGCGGCGACCTCTATCTCATCCGTCATCTCATGCACGACTACGAGGACGCGGACTGCGCCCGCATTCTCGCCAATGTGCGGCGCGCCATGCTGCCGCGGGCGCGCGTGCTGGTGCTCGAAGCGCCGCTCCCCGCGGACGACAGCCCCGGTCCCGGCCGCTGGCTCGATCTGCAGGTGATGCTGCTCTGCGGCGGCCGCGAGCGCACGGTCGAGGAATATGCCGCGCTGTTCGCGAGGGCGGGTCTGCGCCTCGCGCGGGCGATCCCCACGCCGCATCCCGCGATGACGGTGGTCGAAGCGGTGGCGGATGACGCGCGTGCCTGAGCGAGCGAGCGCCGGCGCGGCCGAAAGCAGTTCGATCCGGCGGCGGCACGTCATCTACGTCGAGGGCTACGACCCGCAGGGCGCCGAGGGCTATTACCGCCTGTTCGCCCGCTCCCTGGCGCGCTTCCTCAAGGTCTGGCCGCTCGCGGCGCGGCTGAGCGGGCTCGAACTTCAGTCGCGGGACTTCGCGCGCTGGACCATCGAAGCGTCCGGTCCGAACTGGCAGGTCGCGACGCGCTACGACTTCCTGCGCCAGGAGCACATCATCCGCGCCAACATGGCGGAACCCTTGCGGCGGCAGATCCGCCGCGCGCTCGCCTGGGCCGGCGACTACGTCACGAGCGGCGCGATCTTCCGGGTGCTGCGCGCGTCGCCGTATTTCGGCCTGGTGCTGATCTATTTCCAGCTGATGCTGGTTGCCTGGATCGCGCTGTCGCTCGGCGGGGGCTTCCTGGTTGCGCTTGCGGTGATGCACGCGCTCGCGATACCCGGCGCCGTTGCGGCTCTGGCCGGCGTCGCCGTCGCCGTCGTGATCTTCATCCTGCTGCGGCGGCTGGCCGATCGCTGGTTCGTCATCCAGATCAACAACCACTGGCCCTATCTGTGCGAGTTCGCCCGCGGCGAAGCGACCTGCTTCGATGCCCCGATCGAGGCGGGCGCGCGCCGCGTCATCGCCGCGGTCGACGCGAACGACGCCGACGAAATCGTCGTCGTCGGCCAC
>JBAUOM010000700.1:0-3681 GCA_049579765.1 Xanthobacteraceae bacterium | reverse complement strand
GAACTGGCGCGCCTCGACATAGCGCGGCAGAACGAGCTTCGCCTGCGGCTCGGCTGGAGCGCATTTCATTCGCGGCACGGGACGGATCTCGGCGCGCTCGCGCCCGACCGATTCCGCGCGCTCACCGAGCGGGAGGTGAAGAAGGCCGTGACCGGGCGCTGACGCGCGCACGGCTGCGTCCATCGCTGCGCGAACCAATCGGGGCCCCGCATCCGGTGCGCGTTCGGGGCCGCGCGTTTCAACACAAATCATTGCAGAAATTGCGATATTTCGCCCGCACCGGCGGTCGCTTGGCGTGCCAATCGGGACCCTGCAGGACCACGCACCATCGCCGGCAATCGGGATGCACTGCGGCAAATGGCCGTGACTTTGCACGCGGTGCTGTTCAGCGGGGCGCTCCCGTGACATGCTCCGCGCGCATTGCTGTCTGCACAAAAGAGCAAAGCCGGAAAAGCCGACCAATGCGCGCGGGGCGATCGCGACCGTGCAACAGGGAGGAACATATGAGCGACCGACGAAACGTATTGTGCGGGATATCTGGCGTGGCGCTCGCCGCCGGGATGGCGGCGATGCTGCTCGCGCCAGCGCCCGCGCAGGCGCAAGGCGGCAAGACCTATGTCATGAAGCTCAGCACCGCTACCATCAACGACACCCAGCATGAATGGCTGCGGCGGTTCGTGGCGGCGGTCGAGAAGGATTCGGGCGGCCGTATCAAGGGCGAGATCTACCCCGCGAGCCAGCTCGGCTCGATTCCGCGGCAGATCGAAGGCGTTCAGTTCGGGTCGATCCAGGCCTGGATCGGCCCGCCGGAATTCCTGGTCGGCGTCGACGAGCGCTACGAGGCGCTGAGCGCGCCGGGCCTGTTCACCAGCACCGACCAAGCCGTGCGCGTGATCAACGATCCTCCCGTCCACAGCATGGTGCTGGGATGGGGCGCCAACAAGGGCCTGGTCGGGATCGGGATCGCCCCCATCGGCCCGTCTGCGATCGCCACCCGCAAGCCGGTGCACCATCTCGCCGAGCTCAAGGGCAGCAAAATCCGTGTGCTGGCCTCGCCGTTCCAGCTCGAGCTGATCAAGCGCATGGATGCGTCGCCGGTGACCATGACGCTCGCCGACGTTCTGCCGGGCCTGCAGCAGGGCGCCATCGACGCTGCGCTCGCCACCATCACCGTCTACACCACGATGCAATACCAGGATGCGGCGAAATACGTCATCGAGACCGACCAGCCCTACCTGAACTCGCTCATCGTCATGAGCAAGCGATGGCTCGATTCGTTGCCCCCCGACCTGCAGAAGATCGTCCGCGACGATGCCGAGAAAACCTCGCAGGAGATCGTTCCGTTCGTGAAGGAATTCTTCGGCAAGCAACGCAAGGTGTGGACCGACCGGGGCGGCGAGCTGATCAGCCTGCCGGCCGCGGAGCAATCCGCCATGATCGAGAAGGTCTCCAGCATCGGCGAGGATCTGTCGAAGAACAAGCCGGAGCTGAACAAGGCGGTCAAGGCGGTCTTCGAGTCGGCGAAGCGCAACAAGTAGCGCCCGCCGCCGGACGAGCCGGTCCGCCACCAGCCAATCCGAAATCGCGCCTGGACGGCGTCGCCGGATCTCCGTCTCGGTAGGCAAGAGGGAAACGTCGAGCGCGGGGCTTGCCCATGACCGACCATCTGCTGCGAGGGGTGCGCGCGCTCCTCGCCGTGTTGCGCTTGTTGTCCGGAGCGCTGCTAGTTGGCAGCGTCGGCCTGAATTTCGCGAACGTCATCGGCCGCTACTTCTTCAACATCTCCATCCCGTGGGCGGAAGAAGCGATGCTGTTCCTGATGGTGGGCTGCGTATTTCTCGGCAACGGCCTGGTCGCATGGTCGGGCCGGCAGATTCGCATGGACGTCATCGTCGCGATGATGCCGCCGCGCGTGCGCGAGGCGCTCGATCTCTTTTCCGAGCTGCTGTTCATCGCCACCACGATCACGATCGTGATCTTCGCCTGGCCGGTGATCAGGGATCTCGCCGCATTCGACCAGCGCAGCCAGGCCGCCGATATTCCGCTCGTCATTCCGCAGGCCCTGGTCCCGATCGGCTTCTCGATCATGGCATTCCTGGTCGCCGTGCGCCTTCTCACCAGCCACCGGCGCGGCCAGCCCACCGGCCCTCGCCATTGAGGGCGCCCCGGCAGCGGATACGCAGAGCAGAAATTGATGTTGGCCGTATCCGTCTATTTCATTCTTCCCGCGATTCTTCTGATTCTCGGATTGCCGATCTTCCTCGTGCTCCTCGTGACCTGCCTGGTCGCCGTGCTGTTCGTCGCCGATGTGCCGACGGAAGCGGTCCAGACCTACATCTTCGGGAGCCTCGACAATTTCCCGCTGCTGGCGGTGCCGTTCTTCGTGCTGGCCGGCGACATCATGGCGCAAGGCGGCATCGCACGCAGGGTGGTCGTATGGGTCATGTCGCTGATCGGCGGAGTGCGGGGATCGCTCGCCGTGACGACGGTCGCGGCCTCCGAGCTGTTCGGCGCGATGGCGCACACGGCCGTCGGCACGGTCGTGGCCGTCGGCCGGATGATCTATCCCTCGCTTCGCGAGAACGGCTACAGCGAGCGCTTCGCGGTGGGATTGGTCGCCTCGTCGGGCGCGATCGCGGTGGTCATCCCGCCTTCGATCGCGATGATCCTCTACTCGTTGTCGGCGCAGCAGTCCGCGGTGGCCCTGTTCACCGCGGGCATCCTGCCGAGCCTGCTCATCGGGCTCGTCGATGCCGCCTACGTCATGGCCTATGCCCGCATCAAGACGGTGCCGCTCACCGCCCGCGCGCGTTGGGACACCATCTGGGCCTCCACCAAGGAGGCGAGCTGGTCGATCGGCACGGTTGTGGTGATCTTCGGCGGCATTTACGGCGGCGTGTTCACGCCGACCGAGGCGGCCGGCGTGGCGGTCATCTATTCGCTGTTCGTGACCATGGTGGTGCATCGCGAGGTCGGCTGGGCCGACCTCTGGCGCATCATCATGAGCTCGGTGTTCCTGATCTCGCAAATCCTGATGATCGTCACCGCGGCGGGACTCTACTCCTGGCTGCTCACCACCAGTGGCATCCCGCAACAGATCGTCGCCGAGATCAACGCGCTGCAGCTGCCGACATGGGCGTTGCTCCTGTCCATCAACCTCGCGCTGCTATTGATGGGAAGCTTTCTCGAGCCGCCGGCGGCCATCCTGATCCTGACGCCGCTCCTGCTCCCGATCGTGCAGGCGGTCGGCGTCAGCCCGATTCACTTCGGCATCATCATGGCGGTCAATCTGAGCATCGGCATGTACACCCCGCCGTTCGGCCTCAACCTGTTCGCCTCGCAGGCGGTGTTCGATACCGCGCTGGGCAAGATCTACGTCGGCGTGCTGCCGTTCCTGCTGATCAATTTTGCGACCCTGATGGTCATCACCTACGTGCCGTCGATCTCCATGGTGCTGCTCCACCTCGGGCGCTAGCGCACGTTCGCCACGAAGCTCACTTGCAAGCGGGGTGACCGTTTACCACCGCCATGCTCTTGCCCGGCGGCCATCCCTTGGGCTGCGGTTGCACGAGCTTGGGCGCCGGCGGCGGTGCCGGTCTGGCAGCGGCCGCTGCCGGTGCATGCGGCGGCACCATCGGCTTTGCGCTCGGTGTCGGCGGTGACGGCGGCGGGGTCGCCAGC
>JBAUOM010000699.1:0-1706 GCA_049579765.1 Xanthobacteraceae bacterium | reverse complement strand
GCCGTCGACCGCGGTCGACGCGACGCGGGAGAAAGGGCGGCGGATCATGATCCGTCGCTCCATGCGCGCACGACCATCGCGCCATGCCCGATAGCCCTCGGCCGTCGACTGCGGCGGCGTCGAAGAGAGCAGCGCATGCGCAAGTCACGAAGTTAGGGAAAGTTGGCAACTGTGAGTGCGAAGTCTCGCGCGGAGGTTCTCATCGTCGGTGCCGGACCGACCGGACTGACGCTCGCCATCACGCTGCGGCGCTTCGGCGTGCCCGTCCGCATCGTCGACCGTGCGGCGCAGTCGAGCGCCGTCTCCAAGGCGCTGGCGGTGTGGAGCGCCAGTCTGGAGGCGCTGGAGGGGATGGAGGTCATCGACGAATTCCTCGCCGACGGCGAGCGGCTGCGCGCGCTCTCGGTCGGCGACGGCAGCCGCGAGCTGGCCGAGCTTGCGGTGGGAACGGGGATCGACAGCCCCTATCCCTATCCGCTGCTGCTCCCGCAATCGCGCACGGAGCAGATCCTGGGCGCGCGGCTCGCCGCGCTCGGGATCGAGATCGAGCGCGATGTCGAGTTGGTCGGCGTCACCCAGGACGGCGGCGGCGTGACCGCCCGCCTGCGCCATGCCGGCGATCGCATCGAGGAGGTCGGCGCCCGCTATCTCGCCGGCTGCGACGGCGCGCGCAGCCTGGTGCGCCAATCTCTGGGCGTCGCCTTCGACGGCTACACCGAGCCGCAGACATTCCTTCTCGGCGACGTGCGCATCGACGGCGGCCGCCTCGATCACCGGACCATCTATCTGCGCTGGCACGACGGCGGCACGGTGGCGCTGTTTCCATTCGGGGATGCGGTCTGGCGCGTCTTCGCCATGCGTGAATCCGGCGCCGGCGAGGCGCCAGCGACGGTCGAGGAGCTGCAACATCACATGGACCGGCACGGGCCGCGCGGGCTTCGCCTGCGCGAGCCGAGCTGGCTGTCGACCTTCCGCATCAACGAGCGCCTGGCGGCGCGATATCGCGCCGGCCGGTGCTTCCTCGCCGGCGACGCCGCGCACATCCACAGCCCCGCGGGCGGGCAGGGGATGAATACCGGCATCCAGGACGCGGTCAATCTAGGATGGAAGCTCGCCTACGCCCTCAACGGGATCGGCGACGCCGCGCTGCTGCTCGACAGCTACGAGGCGGAGCGCCGGCCGGTGGCGTGCGCGGTGATCGCGGGCGCGGCCCAGAAGCAGCATCTGGCGTTCGCGTCGAGCGCGCTCGCGCGCCACGCCAAGAACATCGCGGTCGCGATCTTCGGCAATATTCCCGCCGTGCAAAGAATGCTCCAGGTCGAGCTGTCGGAGACCGACATCGTCTATCGCGGCGGCCCGCTCGTGGAGCTGGGGGTGCCGCCGCGTCGTCCCCGGCGCGGCGAGGTCGGCAGCCGGGCGCGCGACGCGATCGTCGTCGATCCCGCCACCGGCAAGACCGGAACGCTATGGCCGCGCCTGTCGCAGTGGCGCCATTCGCTCCTGCTGTTCGAGGAGGCCGGGCGACCGATCGGCACCGACGGGATCACCGCCGGAACCGGCGACCGGCTGCGGATCCTGCGCCTCGGCCCGCAGGCCGATCCCCAGCGCAAGGCGCGCGAGCGCTATCGCCTGCGCGGCCCGGGCTGGGTACTGGTCCGCCCCGATCAGGTGGTCGCCGCGCGCGGCGAGGGGAGCGACGTGACGGT
>JBAUOM010000698.1:0-2770 GCA_049579765.1 Xanthobacteraceae bacterium | reverse complement strand
GTCGCCGCCGAACCGGCGGCGCCGCCGCCCGACCCGATGGCCGCATTCGATCCCGCCGATCGCGCGGTGGCGGAGAAGATTCGCGACCTGTTCGCCGCCAAGGCCGACAAGACAACCGACAAGATCTTCGCCGGCAAGAAGGAGCACAGCGCCGCCGAGACGTTCTACCAGGCTCGCAATTTCGCGCCCTTGTGGCTCGACAAGGGCGTCGAGAACGCCCGCGCCAAGGCGGCGATCGCGCGCCTGCAGCACGCCGACGTCGACGGCCTCGACATCAACGACTACAAGACGCCGAACTTCGCGGGGTTGAGCCCGGACGTGCTGGCGGAAGCCGAGTTGAAGCTCACCCAGACCGTGCTCACCTATGTCCGCCACGTGCAGGCGGGCCGCTTCCCCTATACCCGCGTAAGCCACAACATGGAGCTCGCGCAAAATCCGCCGGATCCGGCCGAGGTCCTGGCCAAGATGACGAGCACCGACGACGCCGGCAAGGTGCTCGACGAGTTCAGCCCGCAGCATGACGCCTATAAGAAACTCAAGGCGCTGCTCGCGGAACTGCGCGGCAAGGACGGCGCGAGCAAGGCGATCGCCGACGGGGCGGTGCTCAAGCTCAACGCCAAGGCTCCGATGGAAGACCCGCGCGTTCCGCTGCTGCGCGAGAAGCTCGGGCTCGCCGGCGAGGCGGCGGACCTCAAATACGACGCCAAGCTCGCCGACGCGGTGAAGAAGTTTCAGCGCGCCAACGAGTTGCGGCCCACCGGCCAGCTTGATGCGAACACCATCAAGGAGCTCAACGGTCCGTCGCGCGGCAAGTCGATCGACCTCATCATCGCCAATATGGAGCGCTGGCGCTGGTATCCGCGCGACCTCGGGCAGGCCCATGTCGTGGTCAACCTGCCGGACTTCACGCTCAAGGTGATGCACAACGGCGCCCAGCTCTGGACCACGAGAATCGTCATCGGCAAGACCGACATGCCGACGCCGCTGCTCAGCGAGACGATGAAATACATCACCATCAATCCGACCTGGAACGTGCCGCCGTCGATCGTGTACAACGAGTATCTGCCGGCGTTGCAGCAGGATCCGACGGTGCTGGAGCGCATGGGCCTCAAGGTCGTCTACAATCGCGACGGCAGCGTGCACATCTATCAGCCGCCCGGCGCGGCCAATGCGCTCGGTCGCATCCGCTTCAACTTCCCGAACCGGTTCCTGGTCTACCAGCACGACACGCCGGACAAGAACCTGTTCGCGCATGATGTGCGCGCCTACAGCCACGGCTGCATGCGCGTGCAGGATCCCGCGAAATACGCCGAAGTACTCTTCAGTATCGCGCGTCCGAGCGAAAACTGGACCGCGGACAGGGTCACGCGCATGTTCGGCAGCGGTGAGCAGGACATCCAGCTGCCGACGCCGATCTGGGTGCACCTGACCTACCAGACCGCCTTCGTGGACGATGCCGGCAAGCTCAATACCCGCCGCGACATCTACAACATCGACAGCCGCACGCTGGCGGCGATCAAGAGCGAGCGCGGCATGATCGACCCGCTGGAGGACCGCAAGCGCGAGCAGGAGGTTGCGAGCACGAGCCGGCGGCGAGTCAGCGCGCCGCAACCGCAGCAGCCGCGCGTCTTTTCTTTCTTCGAGGCGCTGTTCGGCGGCCGGCCGGGACCGGCGAGGCCGACACCGCCGCGCGGCGTCTCGCGCTGATCGAATCCCGGTATGCGAGCGCCGCTCGCAGGCGAGCGGCGCATGGTCCGAGGGCGGCGCGCGTTTAAGGAATCTTTACGACACGGTTAACCGCAGCAAGTTTTTGCCATAGTCGCCTGTCACGCTTCGCACATCGGGGGGGACGGGTGCGCTAACCTCGCGTTTACCCATCCCTAATTAGCAGTGCGTCAGCCCTCTTCGCCGCGGTCATCGGCTGCGACGACGGGCGGAGTTTGTCGGTCGCGGCGTTCGCCGCGGGCGGCAGCGCTGGCGCGATGGATGTGGGTTGGCACGTGACGGTCAAAGCCGCGCACTCGAATTTACTGTCCTCGCGTACGGCCCGGGCGGGCTATTGCTGCGGCATCGCCGCGCTTCTGGTTGTTCTCGGCTCCGGTCGTCTGCAGACCGCCATTGCCGACGGCGAGACGCGCACCATCTCCTTCCATCACATCCATACCGGCGAGGATCTGACGGTCACCTTCAAGGTGAACGGGCGCTACGACGACGAGGCGCTAAAGAAGATCAATCACCTGCTGCGCGACTGGCGGGAATCCGAAGCGGTCAACATGGACCCGCACCTGATCGATCTGTTGTGGGAGGTCCACCGCGAGGTTCGTGCCAAGGAGCCGATCTGGGTCGTCTGCGGCTATCGCTCGCCGGAGACCAACTCGATGTTGCGCCGGCGTTCGAGCGGCGTCGCCAAATTCAGCCAGCACATGCTCGGCAAGGCCGTCGACTTCTACATTCCCGGCGTACCGCTCGACGAACTGCGTGGAGCCGGGCTGCGCGCGCAGCGCGGCGGCGTCGGTTTTTATCCGACGTCGGGTGCGCCCTTCGTCCATTTGGATACCGGCAGCGTGCGGCATTGGCCGCGCATGCCGGAGGAGCAGTTGATGGCCGTCCTGTCGAAGGGGCAGCTCAACAGCCACTCGGCCTCGGACGGCCAAGGCACTGCCGTGGCGCAAGCCAGCCGCATGCCGGGCTTCCTCGCCAGGCTCTTCGGCGGCGGCCGGGACGAGGCGGAGGACACGGAAACCGCGGCGGCATCGGCCAAGTCGACCGC
>JBAUOM010000697.1:0-2114 GCA_049579765.1 Xanthobacteraceae bacterium | reverse complement strand
GATGGACATGGACGATTCCACGGTCAAGCTGAAGCAGGGCGACATCATGATCCAGCGCGGCACCAACCACGCCTGGGCCAATCGCAGCGACAAGCGCGCGCGCGTCGCATTCGTGCTGGTCGATGCCGAGCCGCTCGGCATCGGCAAGCCGGTGGTGGGCGCCGCCAGCGCGCGCTGAGCGCCGGCCGACGGCACAGAAAATAAGGGAGGACGTTCCATGTTGAAGCGAATTGCACGTGCGGCCGGCATCGCCGTGCTGATCGCCGCGGCGCTCGCGGCCCCGGCCGCCGCGCAGACCTATCCCAGCGCCAATGTGAAGCTGATCGTGCCGGTGCCGGCCGGCGGCGTGACCGACACCATGGCGCGCATCCTGGCGCAGCGGCTGGGCGAGATGTGGGGGCAGACGGTGATCGTCGACAACCGGCCGGGCGGCAACTACGGCGTCGGAGCGCAGGCGGTCAGCCAGGCGGCGCCCGACGGATACACCTTGCTGGTGGCGCCGGATTCCACCTTCACCGCCAATCCGGCCCTGTTCAGCAAGCTCAACTACGATCCCAAGGCGTTCACGCCGATCAGCGTGCTGTGCCGGGCATCGCCGGTGCTGGTGGTCAATGCGTCCGTTCCGGCAAAGAGCGTGCAGGAGTTGATCGCGCTGGCGAAGGCGCAGCCCGGCAAGATGAACTACGGCTCGTTCGGGGTGGGCACCTACGCCCATCTCAGCATGGAGGACTTCAAGCAGCGCACCGGCACCGACATGGTGCATATCCCCTATCGCGGCGCGGCGCCGGCCGCCAACGGGCTGTTGGCGGGCGACGTCTCCATGCTGCTGCTCAATCTCTCCAGCATCGAGGCGCACGAGAAGACCGGCAAGGTGAGGATTGTCGCCGCCGCCACCGGCAAGCGGCTGAGCACCCGGCCCGACCTGCCGACGATCGCGGAGTCCGGCGTGCCGGGATTTGCGACCTCGGTCTGGTTCGCGCTGTGGGGGCCGCCCGGGATGCCGCCCGCGCTCATCGACAAGATCCACGCCGACGTGTCGAAGGCGCTCGACCTGCCGCAGACGCGCGAGTTCTTCAAGACCAACAGCTTCGAGCGGGTGGACCTGTCGCCGGCGCAGTTCGGCGCGCTGATCGACAGCGATCTCGCGCACTGGACCGGCCTGATCAAGGCGGTCGGCGCCAAGGTCGAGTGAGGCGCTCCATGAAGGTTCTCATCACCGGCGGCATGGGCGTCATCGGCGCCGAAACGAGCCGCAGGTTCGTCAAGGAGGGCCACCGGCCCGTCGTGTTCGCGCGCCACCGCGACGACAGCCTGATCGCGGACATCGTCGACAAGATCGACTTCGAGCAAGGCGACGTGCTCGACATGCCGCGCATCCTGCAGGCCATCAAGAAGCATCAGGTCACGCACGTGGTGCACGCGGCGGCGTTCGTCGGCGCGGTGTCGGCCGGCAATCCGGCGCTCAGCATCCAGGTCAACGTCATGGGGCTGGTCAACGTGCTGGAGGCGGCGCGCGCGCTCGGCGTCAAGCGCGTGGTGTTCACCAGCGCCAAGGGCGTCTACGGCCCGGTCACCGGGGAGCATGGGTCGCCGGCCTGGAGGCCGATGCCCGAGGATCTGCCGGCCAAGCCCAAGCGCATCTACGACTCCGCCAAGTTCATGGGCGAGAACATCTGTACCTATTACCACGACAACATGGGCATCGAGACGGTGTCGCTGCGCTTCGCCTCGACCTACGGCCCCGGCAAGACCGCGCGCCACGGGCCGATGGCGGTGATGAGCCGCATCGTCGAGAACCCGGCGAACGGGCTGCCGTTCAAGCTCGAGCAGGGCGGCGACGACAAGGACGATTTCATCTACAACAAGGACTCCGCGCTCGGCATCTATCTCGCAACCGTGGCCGACAAGCTCAAGAGCCGCGTCTACAACATCGGCACCGGCGTCGGCGTGACGTTGCGCGATTTCGAGCGCGTCATCAAAAAGCACATCCCGAGCGCGCAGATGGAGATCGGCGGCGGGCTGAACTTCTACGGCTTTCCTTATCCAGCGACCGGCGTGTACGACATCACCCGCGCGCGCGAGGAGCTGGGCTACGAGCCGGAATACGACCTGGA
>JBAUOM010000696.1:0-3850 GCA_049579765.1 Xanthobacteraceae bacterium | reverse complement strand
ATCCTGGGCCCGCCATGGGCGAAGGTGAAGGCGGCAAGTGGGACGCCGAAGCCGCCCTCCACGCCGGCGGCGCCGGCATGGCGGTGAACGATGCCGCGGGTTGAGAGCTGCGGGTCGGCGAGCGCCTCGCCCATGGTTCGCACGCGCGCCGCCGGGACGTGGCGCGCCTGCAGGAATTCCTCCCATTCGTCGGCGCTGCGCGTGAGCATGATCTCGGAGAGCACGGCGATCTCGCGCTCGTGATCGGCGTCGCGCTCGTCGTTGGTGCGCTTGACCATGTCGGCGCGTCCCAGCGCCAGCCACAGGCGGCGCTGCTGGCGCAGGTTGCTTGCACCCAGCATCACCAGGCCGTCCTTGGTCTCGAAGGCGCCGTTGGTGGCGTGCGGATGGCGATTGCCGTGCGGCACGGGGTGCACGCCGTTGCGCAGATACCCCGTCAGGTGCGAGCTCATCAGGATCATCGCCACGTCGAGCATCGCCATGTCGATGCGCTGGCCGCGCCCGGTCCGCTCGCGCTGGTACAACGCGGAGGCCAGCGCGAAGGCGCCGGTCATGCCGGTGGCGTAATCGATCGCGGGCGCGCCGAACTTGACGGGGTGCACGTCCTTGGTGCCGGTCATCGCCATGATGCCGGAAGTGGCCTGGATCACGTGATCGTAGGCGGTCTGCCGGCCGCGCGGCCCGCGCTGGCCGAAGGCCGAGAACGAGGCATAGATCAGCCGCGGATTGATCGCAGCGAGCGCCTCGTATCCGAGGCCGAGCGCCTCGAAGGCGCCGGGCCGGTAGTTCTCCACGAATACGTCCGCCGTGGCGGCGAGCTGCCTGAGAGTTTCACGATCGCGCTCGGTCTTCAGGTCGAGCGTGATCGAGCGCTTGTTGGACGCCTGGGTCAGGAAGGCGGTGCCCATGTTGCGGCGATTGAGCGCCTTGTCGGTGCCAGAGCCGCGGCTCTGGTCGGGCTCGTCGGGATGCTCGACCTTGATGACGTCGGCGCCGAGCACCGCCAGCTGATAGGCCGCGAACGGCCCCGCCAGCACGTGGGTGACGTCGATCACCCGGATGCCTTCGAAGGGTCGCATCGCGGGATTCCTCAGGCGGCGTTGCGGTCGAGGAGCTCGATCGATACCCCCTCGGGCGCGCGCAGGAAGGCGACCCGCACCCCCGGCCGCACCGTGGTCGGCTCGCGGGTAAACTCAACTCCCTTGGCCTTGAGCTCGGCGACGACGGCATCGATGCCACTCACGCAGAGGCCGAAATGATCGAGGCCCTGATAGGGCGTGGTCGGCGGCGGATTGACGCCATCGCCGAGAACGACCGGCGCGATGAAGATGTTGGCGCCGCCGAGCTTGAGGTCGATGCGCGGCTTGCCCTGCTGCATGGTGCGGATGACCTCGGCGCCGAGCATGCGCTCATACCACTGGGCGGTTGCCTCGGGATTGGCGGTTCGCAAATGGATGTGATCCCAGGTGTATTGGGCCATGGACGTCCTCCGTGCCGGCGCTGGCGGGCGCACTATTGATGCAAAAGCGCGGGCGAATTGCCAGCGGATTTGCGTATTCCGACCATGCCTTGGGATGAGAAACCGTGCTATCAATTGCGATCGGAGGCGGGTGCCCACCGAGCGATGGAGATTGCCGTGGCGACGCACGAGCGAATCGAGACCGATCCCGACGTGATGGGCGGCAAGCCCGTGATCCGAGGCACGCGCGTGCCCGTCGAGATCGTCCTGCGCAAGCTTGGAGCCGGCATGACGGCCGAGGCGATCATCGCGGACCATCCGCGACTGACGGAGAATGATATCCGTGCCGCGCAGGCCTTCGCCGCAGACTACCTGGCCGACGAAGCCGTCGTCTACGGTTGAGTAGTGCACTGGCTGGTCGACGAATGCGTGGATGCGGATTTGGTCGCAGTCTTGCGCAAGGCCGGCCACGATGCCGTTTACATGGCCGAGGTCGCACCGCGCACGACGGATTCCGAGGTCCTCGCCCGAGCGTACCGGGAAGATCGGCTACTGCTCACGGAAGACAAGGATTTCGGCGACCTTGTGTTCCGAAAAGCGCAGCCGGTGCCCGGCGTAGTGCTGCTGCGCATCGACTTGTCGCGCCGACTGCAAAGGCCCGCGGCTGCTGGCCGCCATCAATCGGTTCGGCAACACTCTTTTCGGCCAATACACGGTCATCGAAGACGCCCGGTTCCGTTCGCGTCCTCTCCGATCGACGTGAATGCAACCGGAGGCCCGAATGGTTCGTCACCCGCGAGGACCTGCGATTGCGAGGCCCTGCGCAAGTGCTTGACGACCGCAAGCCAGTCTTTTGAGGTCTTCCCCTCAACGCTTACTTCGTCCAGGAGCTGCAACTCGGGATCCGAAAGCACTCTCGGACCGGCTTGCCGCACGGCGTAAGGCGGAACCAGAATTGCACGCGCGGTGATCGGATACGACATTCCAGAAACCGCGCGGGTTATCCTTTCAACTACCGCCGTAATCTGCGACGATCCGAGCGGTCGACCGCCATCACCGAAGTTCCGCAACATGCCGGTATCCAGCATTCCCCCGCCACTGCTCAATAGCCTTGCGGGGCTCTGACAAACGAGTGCGTAATGAAATGACTTCGGACGCCCATGTCTATCGCGGGCACGCGAAGTCACGATGACGTGGGGTGGCAACGCCACATTTCCGCGTGCCGTTTGGTACTCTTCCCACAGCACCACGGCGTCCGGACGGCTATCTCGCGCATGCGCGTTCGAGCGCATCTCGCTGAAGAGCACGGTGGGATGCGCCTCCCGCCCAACAAGAGCGTCAATTTTCTCTCTCTTCGACTCGCCAACGCCCCACCAGAACGTGCCGCCTGATTTCTGCTCCAACTCCTTGCGGTTGAGAATGCGGTCCAATTTTTGACCGGCCTCCGCGGCAATCTTCGTCCATACAAATGCACTCGGCATGCAGTCGGCTGTCATGCACTTGGTCCCCTTCGCTTTGATCTTGTTGCTGTCCGCTCAGTAGTCCGCGAAAGCAGCGTCTCGACCTCCTCGCGCTCCTCTCGCTCCCAACGGATCGCAGCCCGCGGCTCAGCTGTTGAGAAAACCGTCAGGTTCCGCTCTTCGCCGCCGGGCTCGGACCGGGCGCTACCGTCGCGATCTTGGTCGCGGTGTGCATGTGGCCGTCCCAGCGCTTGGCGAACGGCGCGGGAATATCGAACTGGTCGAGCACGCGCGCCACGATGTGGTTGACGATGTCGTCGACCGTTTGCGGATGATTGTAGAACGCGGGCATCGGCGGCACGATCGACACCCCCATGCGTGCCAGCTTGAGCATGTTCTCGAGATGCACCTCCGACAGCGGCGTCTCGCGCACCACCAGCACCAGCTTGCGCCGCTCCTTGAGCACGACGTCGGCGGCGCGATGCACGAGGTGCTCGCCGTAGCCGTTGGCGATGCCGCCGAGCGTGCGCACCGAGCAGGGCACGACCGCCATGCCCTCGGTCTTGAAAGAGCCGGAGGAGAGCGAGGCGCCCATGTTGCCCTGGCTGTGGACGACGCTGGCGAGGGAACGCACCTGCTCGACGGTGTAGCGGGTCTCGTGCTCGAGGGTGCGCTGCGCCCACTTGCTGATGATGAGATGGCTCTCGATGTCGCTGCCCTTGAGCGCCTCGAGCATCCGCACGCCGAAGATGGCACCGGTCGAGCCGGTCATGCCGATGATGAGACGGCGCATTCCGCTATTCTCCGTCGTGAGTACTCTCGCGGCTCGCTCGGTGGGCTCCCTCTCCCATAGGGGTGGGGTAAGGGGTTGAGGTCTATCGAGGGCCCCGTAACCCCCTCACCCCAACCCTCTCCCCAAACGGGGAGAGGG
>JBAUOM010000695.1:0-9143 GCA_049579765.1 Xanthobacteraceae bacterium | reverse complement strand
GTCCGGTACCATCCTGTTCATCATCGTGGGCGCCACCACCTTCGCGCAGGTGCTGAGCTTCTCGGGCGTGGTCAACGGCCTCATCGGGCTGGTCACCGGACTGGGGCTGTCGGTCGACGCCCTCGTCGTCGCCATGCTGCTGATCCTGCTGTTTCTCGGCTGCTTCGTCGACCAGGTCAGCATGATGCTGATCACGCTGCCGTTCTTCATGCCGCTCATCCAGCGCTACGGCATCGAGCCGATCTGGTTCGGCGTGCTGTTCCTGATCTGCATGCAGCTCGGCCTGCTCACGCCGCCGTTCGGGCTGCTGCTGTTCACGATGAAAGGGGTGGCGCCGCCGACCATCACCATGCGCCAGATCTACATGGCATCGCTACCCTATATCGCGATGAGCGTGTTGATACTGGCGCTGATCTTCTTGTTTCCGGTGATTGCGACCTGGCTTCCTGCGGTGCTGAGCCGGTGATGGCCCGCTCCGCGCGCCTATCCCCCGACATACCCCATGCACCGGCCTGTCGCATGGCTCGACGGGAATTGGCCGAACGCCTTCAGGGTCGTAATTGTGGGTTTTCAAGAACGGCACTCTCCCCGTGCTCGCCGCCGGTGACGGCGTCACCTTGTCGCAGCTCCTCCAGGCCGCGGCGATTCCGCACCGATCTGCCAGTTGGTTGCTGGCGTGGCTGCACGTCCCCGACCAACCGGCTTTCGTTTACGGAGACTCTACCACGAGCCTCAGCCTTGGCAGCAAAAGCGGAAAGGAGCATTCTGACTCGCGAAGGCGCGGCGGTCGGGTGAGGAATGTCGGTTCCATACCGCGACCGGCGATAGCGCTCGCGAACCACTCCTTTGAAAAAAGTGGGCGACCAGGGAGGAGCTGCCATGACTCGAATTTCGATTCCTTTTGCGACCGTGCTGGCGGTTGCGGTGCTGCTTTTCGCAGAACCGGGAGTGGCCCAAAAGCTGGTCTTGAATCACAACGTCTTCGGCCCGCCGCGCGCGGTGACCGTCGCCGTGGAGAAGACCGCTGAATTGTTCAAGAAGGAATCCAACGGCGACGTCGAGCTCAAGATAGCCTATGGCGGAGCACTCGGCCCGGAAAAACAGATTCCCGAGGCGATCAAATCCGGCGGCTACGAAGGCGGCATGATGTGCGCCGGTTATTATCCCAACAAGTTTCCGCTGCTGACCGTGATGGAATTGCCGTTCCTGACTCCGGTCAAGACCGAAGATCATGCCAAGGTCTATGAGGCCGTGATCAAGCATCCGCTGATCGTCAAGGAGATGGCCGAACGCTGGAACATCAAGTATCTCGCGCCGACCTTCCTGCCCGCATTCGAATTCATGGGGAACAAGCGCATCGCGTCGGTCGCCGACATGAAGGGCGTGAAGATGCGCATTTCCGGGTTGAACGCCAAGGCATTGCAGGTATTCGGCGCCGTGCCGACGATGGTAACGGCTCCCGAGGGTTATACCGCTCTCGAGCGCGGCACAATCGATAGCTTTGGATTCCCGTATTCGTACACTTTCGGCGCCTACAAGCTGTACGAGGTCTCGAAATACGTGACCGAAGGCATGGCGATGAGCGGCTTCATGTGCTTCCAGGGCATAAGCCTCAAGGCGTGGGACAAGCTACCCGACCATCTCAAAGTCGCCCTGCCGAGTATCCAGTCGCAGGCCGACGCCGCTTTGTTGGCGGCGTACAAGAAAGCCGACGAAAAGTGGATCCCGATCTTCAAGCAGAAGCTTGAGGTCGTTGCGTTTCCCCCATCCGAGCGCGCGAAACTTGCCGCCAGCGCCAACAGCATCTGGGAAGCGTGGGTCAAGGAGCAGGAGGCGGCAGGCCGTCCGGGCCGCGAGCTTCTCAACTTTGTCAAGGCTGAAAGCGCCAAGCACGACAACTAGATCGAGCACAAGCACCGAAGGCGCTGGGCTGAACGTGCACGAGCTCGCGATCCTGGTGCTCGTCGTTGCGGCCGTTATGGCCGTGGCCGCGGCGGCGGCCAGATGGCTCGACCGCGCGCTGCTGGTGATGGAATACGTGCTGATCTCGTTGTCGGCGCTGGTCATCCTCTTCGTGATGACCTTCGTCGGCGCCGAAGTCCTGATGCGCTACGTCTTCAATTCGCCGATCCCAGGGCATCTCGAGCTGTCCGAACTGATGATGCCAGTCATCGTCTTTCTGGCGTTGTCGTACACCCAGGCAACCCACGGGCACGTCGGCATGGAGCTGGTGTTGGACGCGCTGTCACCGGGTGCGCGGCGGCTCGCACACATGGGAGTGTTGCTTGCCAGCGTCTTCATCTGTTCGGTGCTCGCCTATTTCAGCTCCAAGAACGCCTATCAACTCTGGCTCTATGACGACGTGACCATGACGCCACCTTACTTCGAGACCTGGCCATCGGCTGCAACAATCCCCCTCGGGTACGGCCTGATCTCGCTCCGGATGTTCATTCAAGTCCTGCATCTGTTCGATCCCGACCGTTTTCCGGCGAACGAACCGGCCGAGAGCAGCCTCAGTGCCCACGAATAGATCTCCGTCCGAAACTCCCCCAACGAGCGGGACGCGCCGTGGAGCCGATTAGTCTCGGCATACTGTCGCTTCTCGCGTTGATGCTGTTCCTGGCATCCGGCATGCGGATCGCGTTCGCCACCGCGATTTGCGGGTTCTTCGGCCTTTGGATCTTGCGAGGCTACGATCCGGCGGCGACGCTGTCGGCCACCACCATCGTCGGTCATCTCACCAACTACAATCTGCTGGTGCTGCCGCTGTTCATCATGATGGGCTTCTTCGCCTATTACGCCGGCATCACGCGCGATCTGTATTGGGCGGCGCGGCAATGGCTCGGGCACCTGCCCGGCGGGCTTGCGATCGCGACGATCATCGGCTGCGCGGGGTTCGCCGCGGCCTGCGGCGCCTCGACCGCGTCGGCCGCGGTGATGGGGCGGGTGGCGCTGCCGGAGCTCAAGAAATACGGCTACGACGACAAGGTTTCGACCGGTTGCGTCGCCGCCGGCGGCACCATGGCGATCATGATCCCGCCCTCGGTGCTGATGGTCATCTACGGATTTATCGCCGAAGAATCAATCGGCGCGCTGTTGCTCGCCGGCATTCTGCCGGGCCTGCTGCAGGCGATCAGCTACACGATCATGCTGTTTCTCCGATTCAAGCATAACCCCAAACTCGGGCCCCCGATCATCGGCATCTCATGGGCGGAGCGCTTCAATTCGCTCAACGGCATCTGGGGCATGATCGTGCTGATCGCGCTGGTTATGGGCAGCATGTACACCGGGCTCGCCACCCCGACCGAGGCCGCTGGCGTCGGCGCCTTGGGTGCGTTGGCGATGGCGGCGCCGCGGCTCACGTTTAAGCAATTCTGGTCGGCGATGATCGAAACCGCCCGCACCACGGCGTTGATCTTCGCCATCGTGGCCGGCGTTCTGATCTACGTGCATTTCCTCGGCTTCACCGGCATGCCGGCGGCGGTCGCCGATTGGATCGTCAGGCTGGACGTTCCGGCAACGGTCATCCTGATCGGCATTCTATGTCTCTATCTGGTGTTGGGCATGTTCCTCGACGGCATCGGCATGATCCTGCTGACAGTGCCGATCATCCTGCCGACCATCAAGGCCTTGGGCGTAAACCCGATCGTGTTCGGCGTCCTGGTGGTGCGAATGGTCGAGATCGGGCTGATGACCCCGCCGGTCGGACTCAATGTCTATGTCCTCAAGGGCGTGGCGCCACATGTCAGCATGGGCGACATCTTTCGCGGTTGCGGCTGGTTCGTGTTCGTGGACATCATCAACGTCGGTATCTTGGTGGCGGTCCCGGTGATCATCCTCCTGATCCCGATGACCATGATCAGATAGCGCCGCGTCAGGTTGGCAGGACCGCGGTCGCTTCGATCTCGAGACGCGCGAGCGGCTCCACCAGGCGATCGACCTCGACCACCGCCATGGCGGGGAAATGTCGGCCCATGACCGCGCGATAGGCGGCGCCGAGCGAGGTGGAGTCGGCGAGGTACTCGTCCATGTCGCGCACATACCAGGTCAGGCGGACGATATGCTGCGGCGAGGCGCCGGCCTCCTCGAGCACCGTGGCGATATTCTCGAGTGCCTGCTTCATCTGCGCGACGAAACCTTCGGCGAAACGGCCCTCCTTGTCCTGGCCGATCATGCCGCCGACGAACACCATGTTGCCGCGGGCGAGGATGCCGTTGGCGAATCCCTTCGGCCGCGGCCAGTCCGGCGGCTGCAGCACCTTGTGGGGCGGGCCGGCGTCGGACGATATGCCCACCGAGCTTTCGACCACGGCGATCTCCCTTGTCTATGGCGCTATGACGCGAGCTTGTGCGATGCGGGTTCGCCCGCGCGGCGGCGCAGCTCGAAGCGCTGCAGCTTGCCGGTCTGAGTGCGCGGCAACACGGTCACGTATTCGATCGCGCGCGGATATTTGTAGGGCGCGATGGTCGCCTTGACGTGCTCCTGCAGGAGTCTGGTGCAGGCGGCGTCGCCGCTGTGGCCCGCCCGCAGCACCACGTAGGCTTTGACGATCTGGCCGCGCTCCTCGTCGGGCGCGCCGACCACGCCGCATTCGGCGACGGCGGGGTGCGCGAGCAGCGCCGCCTCGACCTCGGGGCCGGCGATGTTGTAGCCGGCGGAGACGATCATGTCGTCGGAGCGTGCCTGGTACCAGAAATAGCCGTCCTCATCCATGAGGTAGGTGTCGCCGGTGATGTTCCAGCCGCCCTGCACGTATTGACGCTGGCGGTTGTCGGCGAGATAGCGGCACCCCGTCGGCCCGCGCACGGCGAGGCGGCCGATGGTATTGGCGGGAACCTCATGGCCGTCGTCGTCGATGATGCGCGCCTCGTAGCCCGGCACCGGCTTGCCGGTCGCACCGGCGCGCACTTCCTCTTCCGGCGAGCCGATGAAGATATGCAGCATTTCGGTCGCGCCGATGCCGTCGAGAATCTTGATGCCGGTGGCGGCGAGCCAGACGTCGAAGGTGGCCTTCGGCAAGGCTTCGCCGGCCGACACGCACTTGCGCAGCGAGGAGACGTCGTGGTCGGCAAGCTTTGCCAATATCGCGCGGTAAGCCGTCGGCGCGGTGAACGAGATCGTCGCGCCGAACTTGGCGATGGCGGCGAGGAGGTCGTCAGGAGCGGCCCTTTCGATGAGGATGGTCGCGGCACCGACCCGCAGCGGAAACAGCACGAGGCCGCCGAGGCCGAAGGTGAAGGCGAGCGGCGGGGAGCCGATGAATCGGTCCTCGGCGTTCGCGCGCAGCACGTGGCGCCCGTAGCTGTCGCAGGTCGCCAGCATGTCGCGGTGGAAATGCATGGTGCCCTTGGGCTCGCCAGTGGTGCCCGAGGTGAAGCCGATGAGGCAGACATCGTCGCCCGCGGTATCGCAGGGGGCGAAACGCTCGTAGCCCGGTTTCGCCATCAAGCTTTCGAGCGCCTGAGCACTGCCGTCGCCCCAGTAGACGACGCGTTCGAGCCCGGCCGCGAGCGCCCGCGCCTTCTCCATCTCCTCGTCGAGCCGATGGTCGCAGAGCGCGAGCTTGATCTTGGCCTTTGCGATCGGATAGGCGATTTCCTTGGCGCGCAGGAGCGGCATGGTCGCAACCACGACGCCGCCGGCCTTGATGACGGCGAGATAGGCCGCCACCATCATCGGACTGTTTGGCCCTCGCAGCAGCACGCGGTGGCCCGGCACTAGGCCGAGATCGCGTGTGAGCACATTGGCGAGGCGGTTCACCCGCTCGGCGAGTTGGGCATAGCTGAGCGTTCCCGCCGGCGCGATCAGGCAAGGCCGATCGCCGTGCCCCGCCGCGATCCGACGGTCGAGCAATTCGACCGCGCAATTCATTCGTTCGGGGTATTGCAGCTCCGGCAGGTCGAACCGGAAGTCCGGCCATTGCGCGCGCGGGGGCAGGTTGTCGCGCGCGAAGGTGTCGATATGCGCCGACGCGGTCATGGCTGTCGCTCCTCGTCGATATCCATCGTGATCCCGCAACCCTCCGCGTGCGTTCCCTGCAAATCTCATTCCGCCGCCAGCGCCGGCTTTCCCGGCCGGTTCTTCAGCAACTCGCGGGCGATCACAACCTTCTGCACCTCGGTCGCGCCTTCGTAGATGCGCAGCGCCCGGATTTCACGGTAAAGCTCCTCGACTTTGACGCCCTTGGTGATGCCGAGGCCGCCATGCAGCTGCACCGCGCGGTCGATCACGCGCTGCGCCGCCTCGGTCGCGAACATCTTCGCCATCGCCGCCTCGCGGGTCACGCGTGGCGTGCCCTGGTCCTTGGTCCAGGCGGCGCGGTAGACAAGCAGCGCCGACGCGTCGACTTCGCTGGCGCTGTCGGCGATCGAGCTTTGCGTCATCTGCAGCTCGCCGAGCGGCGCGCCGAACAGCTTGCGGTTCGTTGCGCGCTCCACGCTCTCATGCAGCGCACGGCGGGCGAAACCCAGCGCGGCCGCCCCTACCGTCGCGCGGAACACGTCAAGGGTCGCCATCGCCACCTTGAAACCGTCCCCGGGCTGACCCAGGCGGTTGGCGACGGGCACGCGCACGCCCTCGAACCGCAGGGTCGCGAGCGGATGTGGCGCGATCACCTCGATGCGGCGCGTCACGCTCAAGCCGGCCGTGTCGGCGTCGACCATGAAGGCCGAGAGCCCCCTGGCGCCGGCGCCCTCGCCGGTGCGCGCGAACACGACGTAGTGATCGGCGATACCGCCGTTCGAGACCCAGGTCTTGCCGCCGTCGATGCGCACATGCGATGCCCCGTCGGGCTTCGCCGTGGTCGCGAGCGCCGCGACGTCGGAGCCCGCTTCCGGCTCCGACAGCGCGAAGGCAGCGATGGCGCGGCCGTCGCGCACCGGCGGGAGATAGCGCGCCTTGAGCTCGGGCGAGCCGAACAGCGAAACCGATCCCGTGCCCAGGCCCTGCATGGCGAAGGCGAAATCGGCAAGACCGTCGCGGAACGCCAGGATTTCGCGGGCAAGGCAGAGCGTGCGCACGTCGAGCCGTGAATTGAGCCCACCGTGCTCGGACGGCACCACCGCCTTGAGAAAACCCGCCTCGGCCAGCGCCTTGACGCGGGCGCGGCAGGCGGCGTCGACGTCGTCGTGCGGTAGCGCGGGCAGCGCGGCGTCGGCCCAGCGCGCAAGCGCTTTCGCGAAGCGGCGATGGCCGTCGCCGAAAAACGGCCAGGTCAGGGTATCGTCGAGGCCCATCTCAATTGCCCTCGAACACCGGTTTTTGCTTGGCGGCGAAGGCGCGGTAGGCGCGGGCGAAATCCTCCGTCTCCATGCACAGCGCCTGCGCCACCGCCTCGGCCTCGATCGCGGTCTCGACCGACATCGCCCATTCCATCTCCAGCATGCGCTTGGTCATGGCATTGGCGAACGTGGGCCCGGCGGCAAGCTCGGCGGCGAGCCGCTGCGCCTCGCCGAGCACGGCGTCGGCGGTGGCGAGCCGGTTGAAGAAGCCCCAGCGTTCGGCCTCCTCGCCGGCGAGCGCGCGCCCAGTATAGAGCAGCTCGGCGGCGCGGCCCTGGCCCACGATGCGCGGCAGGATCGCGCAGGCGCCCATGTCGCAGCCGGCGAGCCCTACCCGATTGAACAGGAACGCCACCTTGGCGCTCGGGGTTCCGATGCGCAGGTCGGACGCCATGGCGAGGATGGCGCCGGCGCCGGCGCACACGCCGTCGACCGCGGCGACGATCGGCTGGGGGGCGGTGCGCATCGCCTTGACCACTTCGCCGGTCATGCGGGTGAAATCGAGCAGTGCCGCGGCTTCCATCTCGACCAGCGGCGCAATGATTTCGAATACGTCGCCCCCGGAGCAGAAATTGCCGCCGGCGCCGGCAATGACGAAAGCCTTGACCGCCTTTTCCCTCGCCGCCGCGCGGAAGATATCCGCGAGCTCCGCGTAGCTCTCGAAGGTGAGCGGATTCTTCCGCTCCGGCCGATCGAGCGTCAGGGTCGCGACCTTGCCGTCGACAGCGAGCCGGACGTGGCGCGCGCGGTAGCTCGCGAGCGGAAGGGCGACGGAATTGGCGGCGCTCATCGTCGTCCTCCGTTGCCGATGGCCTTGCGGGCGGAGGCCTTGGTCTTGCCGAGAAGCCGCATGAGCATTTCGATGTCGTCGCCTGAAAGGCCGGCGAACATCTCTCCGATCCAGTCGCCGTTGCTGCGCGCGATCGCTGCGAAGAACCGCCGCCCCTGGGCGGTCAGGCTCACGAGCTGCGCGCGGCGGTCCTTGGGCGACGGCCGGCGGTTGACCAGGCCCTGCTGGACGAGCCGGTCGACCAGGCCGGTGACGTTGCCGTTCGACACCATCATGCGTTGCGAAAGCTCGCCCAGAGTCATGGCCTTGGGGGCGCGGTAGAGCTGCGCCATCAGGTCGAAGCGCGGCAGCGTGACGTCGAAGCCGTCGCGCAGGCGCCGGCGCACCTCGCTCTCGATCATCTCCTTGCATGTGAACAGCCGCAGCCAAAGACGCAGCTCGTCCTTGTGGTCGTGCGGCCGTTCCGCGACCTTGGTTTCCGCGTCGAGCGGTACGATCGTCTCTTCCATCACAGCTCTCCGCCCGCGACCGCCAGCGTCGTACCGGTGACCGCGGCCGCCTCCGGCGAGCACAGGTAAAGCACGGCGGCGGCGACCTCCTGCGGCTCGATCAGGCGGCCGATCGGCGCATAGCCCTCGTATTCGGACAGCACCTGCGCGCGGGTACGGCCGGTCTTGTCCGCGACGCGGCCGATGCTGGCGCGCACCAGCGCGGTGTCGGTATAGCCGGGGCACACCGCGTTGACGGTGACCCCGCGCGCGGCGGTCTCGGCGGCGAGCGCGCGGGTAAGGCCGACGAGTGCGTGCTTGGCCGCGCAATAGGCCGCGACGTAGGGGTAGCCCTTGAGCCCGGCGGTCGAGGCGACATTGACGACGCGGCCGAAGCCGCGCTCGAGCATACCCGGCAACACCGCCTGCGTGGCATGGACGGCGCCCATGAGATGCACGTTCCACATGTTGCGGAACACGGAGGGATCGGCGGCGACGAAGGGGCCGCTCTCGACCGAACCGGCATTGTTGACGAGGATGGCGATCGGGCCGCGCGCCGCTGCGGCCGCCGTCACCTGCCGCCCG
>JBAUOM010000694.1:0-2876 GCA_049579765.1 Xanthobacteraceae bacterium | reverse complement strand
AAAAGGCACAAATCAGTTGCCGAAGGTCGTCGCAGGTGTCAAATTTGAAAATGGCATCGAGGTCATCGAACTGCCGGCAAACCACGCCGCCTGATCGCCTCGTCACCCAAAATCCCGCATAGCTCTCGTTCCGGTGATGCTGTTTCGAAGCTCGATTGGGCTGGCGATGGTGCGGAGCGTCTCGAGGCCTTCGCCGGTGCCAAGGATCGTCACGTTGCCATAGTCGAGCATGCGCCCGAGGATTGATTGATCGATCCGGACGCTCTCGACCTTGTCCATGTTCATCTCGTTGGTCTGCCGCCGGATGAGACCTTTCTTGTAGATGACCCGCCGGTTGGTGACTGCGATCTCGGTGACCCACCACTGGAACCATTGTTGGATCAGGAGAACGACCGCAACGAGCGCGAGGGCGTATGCCGTATACCAAAATCCCGTCAGGAGCCGCGTCTCGCTGAGCCAGTAAGCGAGCACCGCTAGGAGTGCAACCGCAACACCGGGCCAGTACACGATCCAATGAATGGACGAGATGTGCCGGACCTGCTCACCGGGTTGCAAGACGCGCTGAACGTAGCTCATGACAATGGGTCACGCTACAACAGTGTCGTCGTGGCCAACCCCAGGCCCGTCGATCACAAGCGGCGGGTCGGGGTTCCACGGCGAGGGGCATGCCATGACAATCTTCCAAGAGATCATCGTTTCCGTTGCGATTGCAATGTGCGCCTTGGGAGCAAGCAACCTGATCTGGTCGGCGCTCCCGGCGCTGTGGTAGGCCCCTCTTACGCCCTCGCGATGCTTTTCTGTTCGTTCAGTATCGGCTCTAGGCTGTCGAGGATAGCTGAGGCGGTTTCCACAAATTCCTCAAGGTTCGTAACCTCAGTACAGGTCTTCAGGGTCGGGACCATGCCCGCGATCGAGCGCGATGTAGCGTTTTCCGAGCGTTGCGACAGTTCCGATTCGCCGGTCCCCGATGGTGACCATCAAGCGAATGTTTTTAGGCAGATGCTCGGAGGGCCTTGAAGAGCCCGATATTGGCGCCAAAGACTTCATGCAGCATATTGCGATGGATGCCGTCATAGCTCTGCGGCCCCTTGGCGATCGTAAAAAATGTCATGTCGTAGAGGCCATCGTGCGTGACCGTGACGCGCACATGAGTCACGCGTTTGGGGTTACGGCCCAGCTTGATAGTCAAGCTGTCCGCGCTGCCGACGAGGCCAGTGGCACCTCTCCTCATCACGAAGCTCTCGCCCCCAAGCTGCGCAAGGATCGTCTGGGGTACAGTTAGGTCAGTCATGGTTCCGCTCCCTCTCTAATTGGGCTACCTGCGTAAGTCGCACAATCAGCTGCTCGCGTTCAAAACCTGACGTAACTTTAAGAATCGCCTTGGACCCATACATTTCGTGCCGCGTTCTGGCGGCGTGAGCGATTGCGAGTCAGCAGAAGCAGGCAGCGAGATCTCGTTCGCGCGTTTCGACTTCGCCACAACCTTCGCAACAAAAGACCAGTACCTCGGGCCGTCGCGCCGCCGCGGGAATCGTACGGATTACTTGCATCGGCTCTTGGCAAAGCAGGCAGATGGGAGCGGAACTGTAGTTCGGCATTCGCGCTGTACCCTTCGGCGCCCCCCAAAGGGAGAAAAGAACCAGAATAATGATGCAGGGTCCGTTAGCGCGGCTCTGTTTCAATAATATTTCGTGGTTGAGGAAAAACGGTTTCATCGCCGGGCCTCTGCTCAGGAGAACCATTGCAAAAGATTAATGCGCTCGAAATCTCGTCGCAATGCGTCTCGCACTATACACAGGCCACACGCCATGCAGCATTGCTGCTGTAGCTAAGCCCTTCCGCAGCGCCAGTCAGAAAAGCGACAGCGGCCTGCAAGCATATCCACTCAGGGGGGAAGCCTCATGAGCAAGTCGGAGAATCGTTGCGCAGACTGTGGCGGAAAGCTCGGTCTTGTTTCCCATCATCATTGGGGCCTTCGCTTCTGCCGCAAAGCCTGCAAGGACAACTTTCTTGCGAAATCAGCGAAAGACTATGCGCGCATGAGAAAGTGGTTCGGCTTCTTTGCTCGCGCAACAACGTAGCAGAGCTATTGTCAAATGTTGGTGACGGACGGGATCAGGCGGCAGCGACTTGAGCTTGCGACTTGATCTCGATTCCGTCGGCGAACCTCACTCCGAGGATGACTTTCGGTAGTTGGTTGTGAGCGTCGAGACGCCGCCAGCTTTCTCGGCGGCCTCAGCGAGCTTGAAGATCATTGCGAGCGCGGTTTTGTTTGAGAGGCATCCCTTGGAGCGCACGGTGCGGTGGCGGATCGTCGCGAACGAGCTTTCGATGACGTTTGTCGTGCGCAGATGCTTCCAGTGCTCGGCCGGGAAGTCGTAGAAGGCCAGCAGCGCCTCGCGATCCTTGGTCAGGCACTCGACCGCCTTGTCGTATTTGACGCCCCAGGCCTCGACGAAGGCGTCGAACGCCGCAAGCGCATCCTTCTTGGTCTCGGCCATCCAGATCTCCTGCAGCGCCCGCTTGGCTTTCGGTTGCTGGCTCTTTGGCAGCCTGTTGAGGACGTTCGCAGTCTTGTGCACCCAGCAGCGCTGGCCGCGCGTCTTCGGCCACACCTCCTCGATCGCCTGCCAGAAGCCGAGCGCCCCGTCGGCGACCGCAAGTTCGGGACCGATCACAAGCCCGCGCCGTTTGAGATCGAGCAGCAGCTCGCGCCAGGATTGCGCGCTCTCGCGCACGCCGTCGAGCAGGCCGACGAGCTCCTTCTTGCCCTCGGGCGTGGCCGCGATGATGACGTGCTCCAGCAGAAATTTCACCACCATGATCATGCCGTCGGCCGTTAGGCGGTAGCCATTGGCGGTCTCCAGCCGCGCCGT
>JBAUOM010000693.1:0-3206 GCA_049579765.1 Xanthobacteraceae bacterium | reverse complement strand
GGCCTGGCTCGCCCGCGTCGGGTTGGCCGAGTTCGGCGCGCGCTATCCGCACATGCTGTCGGGCGGCCAGCGCAAGCGCGTCGGGCTGGTGCAGGTGCTCATTCGCGATCCCAAGATCCTGCTGATGGACGAGCCGTTCGGACCGCTCGACGCGCAGACGCGGCAGATCATGGGCAACCTGCTGCTCGATCTGTGGAACGCCGACCGCAAGGCGGTGCTGTTCGTCACCCACGATCTCGAGGAGGCGATCGCACTGTCCGACCGGGTGGTGATCATGTCGGCCGGGCCGGCCACGCGCGTCATCGGCGACTGGAAGGTGGCGCTGCCGCGGCCGCGCGACGCCGCGGAGATCAAGGCCGAACGCGCCTTCCAGGAGCTGCACCGCGAGATCTGGGCGACGCTCAAGAGCGAGGTGCTCAAGGGTTACGCTCAGACCGGCGGCGGATGACGGCGTGCGGCATTGTTGCGCGGCTCTCGGGCTGACGGCTACACTCTTTGCAGTGGGCGAAACGGCCCACGCGGAGGAAACATCATGTCAGTAACGCGAATGCTCCTGCTCGCCGGCGGCGCCGCGCTGGCCGTTGCCTGCGGCGGCCCCAATGCCAATGCAGACAACGTCTTCACCATCACCTCGTCGTCGTTCAAGGACGGCGGGCGCCTGCCGACCAAGATGGCGGGCAACAACAAGCAGAATCCGAATTGCGTGGGCGAGAATGTCTCGCCGCAATTGTCCTGGTCGAACCCCCCGGCCGGCACCAAGAGCTACGCGCTGTTGATGTTCGATCCGGAAGGCCGGCCGCCGGGCGGCGTGAGCCATTGGGTCGCCTACGGCATTCCGGTCTCCGTCACCGGCTTTGCCGAGGGCGAGGTCTCCAAGCAGACCGACAAATATGTCGGCGGCAAGAGCCTGATGAATCTGCCGCATTACTTCGGTCCGTGCACGCCTCCCGGCCCGCAGCACCACTACACCTTCGTGCTGATCGCCACCGACCTTTAGCCGACCGCGCTGCATCCCGGCATGACGCGAGACGAGGTCATCAAGGCGCTGGAAGGGCACGCCAAGGGCGCGACCGGCATCATCGGCACGTTCTCGAAGCCGTAGCTCACGCATTTCGGTTGTCATGCCCGCGCAGGCGGGGCATCCAGCAATCGCCGGCGATGCGGGGAGGGCACGGACGCTGCCCCCTCTCCATATCGGTGACTACTGGGTCATCCGCCTGCGCGGATGATGACGGCGGGCAAGTGGAGAGAATTTGTTCGTGTCCCGGAGCAAGCTTCTCGCACTGCAGCTGCTCGTCGCCGTCGCCGCGGTGCTGCTCTGGCAGGTGCTCACCACCGCGCCGGTCGGCGGCGTGAAGCTGTTGCCGCCGTTCTTTTTCTCGACGCCGACCGATGTCGCCGCCCGTATCCTCAAATGGTTCGTCGATGGCACGATCTGGAAGCATCTGTGGATCACGCTCGTCGAATCCGTGCTCGCCTTCGTGATCGGATCGGTCGCCGGAGTGCTCATCGGCTTCTGGTTCGCGCGGCAGCCGCTGGTGGCCGCGGTATTCGACCCTTACGTGAAGATGATCAACGCGCTGCCGCGCGTCGTGCTGGCGCCGATCTTCGCGCTCTGGCTCGGGCTGGGCATCTGGTCGAAGGTCGCCCTCGGCGTCACCCTTGTGTTCTTCATCGTGTTCTTCAATGTCTATCAGGGGGTGAAGGAGGTGAGCCCGACGGTGCTCGCAAATGCCCGCATGCTGGGCATGAGCGAGCGGGCGCTCATGCGTCACGTCTATTGGCCGTCCGCGCTGTCCTGGATGTTCTCCTCGCTCCACACCGCGGTCGGTTTCGCCGTCGTCGGCGCGGTGGTGGGCGAGTATCTCGGCTCCGCCGCCGGGCTCGGCTATCTCATCCAGCAGGCCGAGGGCGTCTTCGACGTGGCCGGCGTCTTCGCCGGCATGCTGGTCCTCGCCGCCTTCGTGATCGGCATCGACTTCCTGGTCACGCTGGCGGAGCGGCGCCTGCTCGTGTGGCGGCCGACCGCGGCTGAGACGCGCGCCTGATCCGCCCGCTGCTTCGGCGTCCGGTAGCCGGCGTCCGGCTTTGCGCCGGACCGCTGTCGCCCTATAACAAGCGCAAATGGCGTCGGCTCGCCGGCAGCCGGGTGGGAGGAACGCATGAACAAAACCAAGACGCTGCTCGCTGCGCTCGCGCTTGCGCTGGCCTTCACGGGCGCCGGCCAAGCCCAAGGCATCGAGAAGAAAGAGCTCACGCTGGCGGTGGGCGGCAAGACCGCGCTCTACTACCTGCCGCTGACGATCTGCGAGCGGCTCGGCTATTTCAAGGAGCAGGGGCTCGACGTCACCGTCAATGACTTCCGCGGCGGCGCGCAGTCGTTGCAGGCGCTGGTCGGCGGCTCCGTCGATGCCGTCACCGGAGCCTACGAGCACACCATCCGCATGCAGGCCAAAGGTCAGGACATCAGGGCGGTGATCGAGCTCGGGCGCTTTCCCGGGATCGTGCTCGGCGTGCGCCGGGAAAAAGCGGCGAGCTACAAATCCGCGGCCGATCTCAAGGACATGAAAATCGGCGTGAGCGCGCCCGGCTCCTCCACCAATTTCTTCGTGATGTACCTGATGTCGAAGGCCGGCCTCAAGCCGACCGATGCCTCCTATATCGGCGTCGGCATCGGTCCGTCGGCGGTCGCCGCCGTGAAGAAGGGCGACATCGATGCGCTCGTCAATCTCGATCCGATGATCACCCGGCTCGAGCAGGACGGCGACATCAAGGTCGTCGCCGACAGCCGGACGGAGGAGGGCACCCGCGCGATCTTCGGCGGCTCGAACCCTGCTGCAGTGCTCTATCTGAAGCAGGAATTCATCGACAAGAACCCGAACACCGTGCAGGCGCTGGTCAACGCCTTCTACAAGACGCTCAAGTGGCTGGAAAAGGCGACGCCCGAGGAGATCGCCGCCACCGTGCCGGAAACCTATTTCCTCGGCGACAAGGCGCTCTACGTCGCCGCCGTCAAGGCCAACAAGCCGGTCTATTCGCTCACCGGCGTCATCCCCGCAGCCGGCATGCAGTCGGCGGCCGACATGCTGCTCGCCTTCGACGAGGAGCTCAAGATCGCCAAGATCGATCTGGCCAAGACCTTCGACGACCGCTTCGTCAAGCGCGCCGCCGCCGGCAGATAGAACTCGGCCCGGAGGGAGCGGAAG
>JBAUOM010000692.1:0-9607 GCA_049579765.1 Xanthobacteraceae bacterium | reverse complement strand
CGCACCCGGTAATTGCGCTGCTCGAGGTCGGCAAGCCCGCGGGTGACGCCGGTGAGCGGGCCGAGCACCCGCCCGAACAGGAGATAGAGCACGCCGACGACGGCGACGTTGACGATCAGCGCCACGGTTCCGAGCGCGACGGTGTTGCTCCAGACCTCGGCGATTTCGTCGTGCGGCTCCGCCACGATCTCGACCGAGCCGATGCGCGCCCCGTTGACCAAGACCGGCACGTCGCGGCTGGCGACCGGCGGGGCGATCAGCGCCGCGAACCAGGCCGGGGCGCGCGCATCGCGCATCGCCTCGGCATCGATGGAAGGGCCGGCGGCCAAGGGCGCGCCGTGCGCGTCCTTCACCACGATGCGCACGTGGCGGATGAACCGCAATTGCGGCGTGAGGTCGGCGAGGAATTTTTCCGCCGGCACCTCCTGCTGCATCAGCGCCACCGCCTCGCGTACCAGGAGCTGCGCGAGCTCCATCGAGGCGGCGATCTCGACCCGCGTGGAGCGGCGGGCCTGCAGGATCGTCACCGCTCCCGCCACCAGCCCGGCGATCACGTCGATGAGGACGAAGGCGACGAGCAGTTGCGTGCGCACCGAGCGGCCGTACCACAGCGCATGCCACAGCCGGCGCACCGACGGCAGCGCCGGAGGCCGCGGCAACCGTGTCCGACTCTCCGAGCGGGTGCTGATGGATGCGCTCCCCGGTAACGGCAGTTTTGCGTGATGGGCCCGAGACGCCGCCGGCATGGTAGTTTAGCCGCGACCCCGGCGCCACCGCGCGGCGGCGAACCGGACCGCAAGGAGGCTTGCATGATCGACCACGTCGGCTTTCCCGTTTCCGACTATGCGCGTTCCAAGGCGTTCTATGAGCGCGCGCTGGCGCCGCTCGGCTACGCGCTGATCATGGAGGTGGCGGCCGATCGTACCAAGAGCCGAAGCCCGGCCGCCGGCTTCGGCAAGGAGGGCAAGCCCGACTTCTGGATCGGCGGCGAGGGAGGGCTCAAGGGTATCCTGCACGTCGCAATCGCCGCGGCCGACCGCGCCGCCGTCGACGCCTTCCATCGCGCCGCGCTCGCGGCCGGCGGCAAGGACAACGGCGAGCCCGGCGTCCGGGCGCATTATCACCCGAACTATTACGGCGCCTTCGTGCTCGATCCCGACGGCCACAATGTCGAGGCGGTGTGTCACGCGCCGGCCTGACCGGGATGGCGGCACGCGGGGAACCGCCGCGGCGCGGCAAAGTTGGTTCGACATGCGCGGCAAGGACAATGTCCAGGCGGGCATCGACCGGGTCTGGGAGATCATCGACAAGGTCGGGGTCGCCATGCTCACCACGCGCTTTTCCGGCGGTCTGCGCGCGCGGCCGCTCGAGGCGCGCCCGGAGCGCGCCGCCGGTCTCATCTGGTTCCTCACCGACCTGCGCAGCGGCAAGGATCCCGAGATCGAGGCCGAGCACGATGTCGGCCTCGTATTCGTCGATCCCGAGGATAAGGCCTATCTGTCCATCACCGCGCGCGCCGAGGTGCGGCGCGACCACGCCAAGGCGGCGGAGATCTGGAAGAGCACCGATCGCGCGTGGTGGAGCGGGCCGGACGATCCGGACCTGCGCGTGCTGCGCGTGCGGCCGATCACCGCCGAGCTCTGGGACGGCCCGGCGAGTGCCGTGCTCACGGCGTTCGAATTCGCCAGGGCGTGGGTCACCGGCGCCGAGCCCGACTTGGGCGAGAACCGCAAGGTAACGGTGAGGATGGGGAAGACCGGCGCGTCGCCTCGCTCCAACAGCACGTCGCGCCGCAATCAGCCGGGCGAGACCTACCGCCTCATCTGGAACGCGGCTCGCATACGCAAGCAGATCACGTTCACCTATGGCGGGCGTTATCGCGAGGCCTGTCCCCATATCGTCGGCTACAATCCGTCAGGGGAGGCAGCCGTCTTGGCCTTCCAGTTCGGCGGCGCAAGCACGTCGAAGCCGCTGCCGCCAAAGGGCGAGTGGCGCTGCTTCGCGATCGGGAAGATGACCGAGGTTCAGGCGCGGGGCGGCCGTTGGCACAGCGGCGAGGGGCACAGCAAGACGCAACCGTGCATTCAATTCGTCGACCTCGACGTCAATGTGCCGGACACGCTGAGGCATCGGCAGCCGTTGCCTTTCGGCTCCCCGGCGCTGCGGCCGCCGCGGCGGAGCGGCGAGACGCGGTAGCAGCGGGCGAAGGCGCGCAAGGCGCCGTGCGCCACTCGTCTCGCGCGATGAATATCCGCGCTCTGCGGGATGCATCGTTTCCGGCGCGAATCTCGCTCCGCGTCGGCACGGTGCATGCGGTTGCCCACCTTATTTCTTCAGCATCTTGCGGCGCTGGCCGAGCGTACGCAGGCGCAACGCGTTGAGGCGAATGAAGCCGGCGGCGTCGCGATGGTCGTAGGCGACCTTGCCCTCCTCGAAGGTGACGAGGTCCTGGTCGTAGAGCGAGTAAGGCGAGGAGCGGCCGACCACCGCGACATTGCCCTTGTAGAGCTTGAGCCGCACCGATCCGGTCACGAATTCCTGCGAGGTGTCGATCGCGGCTTGCAGCATCTCGCGCTCGGGTGCGAACCAGAAGCCGTTGTAGATGAGCTCGGCGTATTTCGGCATCAGCTCGTCCTTGAGGTGGGCGGCGCCGCGGTCGAGCGTGATCGACTCGATGCCGCGATGGGCGGCGAGGAGGATGGTGCCGCCGGGGGTCTCGTACATGCCGCGCGACTTCATGCCGACGAAGCGGTTCTCGACCAGGTCGAGCCGGCCGATGCCGTGCGCGCGCCCGAGCGCGTTGAGCGCGGCGAGGAGCTCGGCCGGGGAGAGCCGCTTGCCGTCGAGCGCGATCGCATCGCCGCGCTCGAAGTCGACCACGACGTGGGCCGCCACATCCGGCGCCCCTTCCGGGTCGAGCGTGCGCGAATAGACGTAGTCGGGGACCTCCTGCGCCGGGTCCTCCAGCACCTTGCCCTCGGAGGAGGCGTGCAGGAGATTGGCGTCGACCGAGAACGGCGCCTCGCCGCGCTTGTCCTTGGCGATCGGGATCTGGTGCCGCTCGGCGAAGGCGACGAGCGCCTCGCGCGAGCGCAGGTCCCATTCCCGCCACGGCGCGATCACGGTGACGTCGGGCTTGAGCGCGTAATAGGCGAGCTCGAAGCGCACCTGGTCGTTGCCCTTGCCGGTGGCGCCGTGCGCCACCGCGTCGGCGCCCACCTCGTCCGCGATCTCGATCTGCCGCTTGGCGATCAGCGGCCGCGCGATCGAGGTGCCGAGCAGGTATTGGCCCTCGTACAGCGCGTTCGCCCGGAACATGGGAAACACGTAGTCGCGCACGAACTCCTCGCGCAGATCCTCGACGAAGATGTTCTGCGGCTTGATGCCGAGGAGGAGCGCTTTCTCGCGCGCCGGCGCGAGCTCCTCGCCCTGGCCGAGGTCGGCGGTGAAGGTGACGACCTCGCAGCCATAGGTGGTCTGCAGCCATTTCAGGATGATGGAGGTGTCGAGCCCGCCGGAATAGGCGAGCACCACCTTCTTCACGTCGCGTCTGTTCGTGTCGCCTTGCGGCATCGAGCGCTCCAACCCGGCGATGACAGCGAGCGGCGCGGACTATAGGGGGAATGCGCATGGGCGCAAGCGGCGCCGCCGCGGCCTCCGCCACCGAGCCGACCTGAGCGCCGAGGCGAGCGGATCGGGTGTCGGGGCGGGAGAGCGCCGCCGGCGCGGGCTCGGCGGCGTTCAGAACGCCAACGGCGTATCCTTGAAGACCGTCCCTTTGAACATCTGGGTCGTGAGCAACTCCGTCTCGTCCTGGAGCGCGTGCACCAGCGTCGATCGCGGCACTTCGGTCTTGCTGTCCGCGTGCCCGTGCTTGCCCGCCATCGTAGACATCAGCGATCTGAGGCGCGCCGGGCTCTTGGTCTTCGATTTCTTCTTGAAGCGATTCCAAAGACTCTTCGGGGTCGCGTTGCGGCTGCCGTGATGGCCGACCTTGTAGAGGTCGACACCCGACAGCAGAGACTTGTACTTGTCCTGCCCGAGCGCGTATTCCCAGTTCTCGATCTGAGCGTCGCCGGGAAAAAGCAGGCATTTCTTGCCGACCTGGAAGACCAAGATGACGCTGGTGTTGTTCATCTGCTGGTCGAGCATCCGCACGATCTGCAACAGCTGCTCCCCGCGGGTCATGCGCGAATGGTAGCGCAGCCAGCGGGCGCGGATCGGCACCCGAGCGCCGCGCGCCTCGACGTAGCGCGGGAACAACACCTGCTCCTCGCCGGTGACCGTCTTGTCGGCGCCGATCGACTGCGCCTGGAACTGCCAGAACTGGTCGGGGTCGCTGCTGCGCTGCTTTTTTATCTTGTCGCTCTGCTCGACGGTCGGAGGTCCGAGCACGTGCACGCGGACGCCGGGCAGCACCCGCTCCAGCCCGGATTTGCTGCCGCAATAGACGTACGAGTGCCTCTTCCCCATCGTCATGAGGTTCTTGATCGCGCTCAGATTGGCGAGATTGGTGTCGCCGAGGAACGAGAGCTCGCCCTTGAACGCATTGGGAAGATTGCGCGCGGTGAGCATTTGCTGCGCTATCCCATGCATCTGCGTGAGCGCTGCGATGTGGTTTGGCGTGGCCGCGCCCATCCGGTCGAGCTTGCGCGCAATCTGCTTTTTCTTCGACCTCGGTCCGGTCGCATCGGGCTGCAGATCCGGATCCTCGGTCCAGGGCTGCACGACTACGTCCGGCGCAAGCGACCGGATCACGTCGCCCGTGCCCTTGCCGCCCTTCTTCGTCTCGAAGCCGGAAATATGGTCCTTGTGGCGATGGGTGGCGACGACGGCGTGCAGCTTGCGCTTGGTGCGCGCGCGGATGTCTTCTGCGATCCGCATCATGCGGTCCTTGGGCGCGTCGGCGGGGAGGCCGGTCGAGCCGAAATCGATCAGTACGTGGCGCTCCGAGCCGCCGCCGTAGTCGAAGCTGAGCAGGAAGCAGTCACCGAACCCGACGTCGTAGGTGCGGATCGCTACGCCTTTCGGGGACTTGGCCATGCGCGTCTCCTAGTTTCATCGCATCGCGCGCGCGCGATGCAGGTCTGCGAAATGCGATTGCGAGCCCGTCTCCGGCCGCGGCGCCGCCGTCTCCTCGAAGAAACCGCTCGCGGCCAGGCATTTGAGCCGCTCGACTTGGCGCTCCCGCTCGAGATCCTCGAGCCGATCCGGGATGTGATATTTGAGCTGCCCGTATTCGTTGAAGATCAGGACACCCCCGCCGAAGATTCGGATCCGCCGGTTAGCCGGAATTTCCTCGGGCGGGTCGACCTTGAGCACGGTCTTGAGCTCGCCGGTCCATAGGGTCAGGATCTGAATGTACTCGGCCACCGTTTCGTGCAGCACGAAGCCGTCGGGTCCGATGCGGATGCTGGGGCGCACTGACTGCACCTCGATGTAGCTGTCCTCGCGCACGTTGAGGGCGCGCCGGTTCTCCCAGATGAAGCGGAAGACCTCCTCCGGGTCGCGCAGCATGGCCTCGAAATGGTTGCGGCTGTAGCGGAGGTCCGCGTTGCATCGTCTCCAGGTGCCGTCCTCATCGGTGCCGCGCGCTTGCTCGATGCCGTAATCGGCGAAGCTCTTCAGCAGCGCCTGGCGATAGTTGTACTCGCCCTGGTCCGGAACCACCTCGCGGTCGACGGTGAGCAACGCCGACAGGTAGTCGGAAAACCAGATGTCGGTCGGCGGACAATAGTCGATAGCGCGGATCGACATCGTGAGCAGATGCCCGGCGACGCGCGCGCCTTCCTCCACGACGATGCTGCGATCCCTCTTGTTTCCAGCGACCGGACCGATCTTGGCGAGACGCTGCAGCCAGATGTCGAGAAACGCGTTCATCATCGCGGCAACGAGCAACTCACCGCGTGCGTGCTCCTCCCGGTATTCCGGCATGTGCATGTAGTCCTTGCCAGGCGTGAGCTCGACCGAGCGGCGCAAGGCCTGTCCGCGCACGGCCGAGACCTCGGATCCCATCTCTTCGGCCAGGCCGAGCAGCACCGACTTCGCTAGCGCCTCGCGCGTGAGATATTTCGCCGCGATGAGCTTGCCGCCGCCTGCCTCGAGGTCGAGCAGGGCGGCTACCACATCGGGCAGCGAAAACAGCGAAAGCAGCGCAACGATATCGGCGAACCCCTCGTGAAACGCCGCCTGGTCGGGCGTCGACGGCTCGAGGTAGCGCCGGCGCAGGCCGTCGAGAATGGCATGCGTCGTCTCGTGCGCGACGACGTCGTGGGAGAGGCAGGTATAGACGCGCTTTCCGCCGGCACCGGTGAAATAACCGAAGAAGATCGCACGGTCGTCCCGGGAATAGAACGCATTCGCATCGGCGAAGGCGTGCGGTGCGATGTGCAGCTGATGCCCGCCCGAGCCCCAAGGAACGCGTCGCCCGAGCGCGTACTCGAACTGGGCCAGGGTGCGCATCACGATCGCATAGACGTTCTGGGCGTGAAATCTGGGATCGTCGAGCAGCTTTCGATCATAGCCCTTCGGCCGCTTCTTCGCTCCTTGCGCGCTTGCGCCGAAAGCGAAGGGATCGCGGATGTGGCCGTTTGGCAGCGCTTCGTAGACCGCGGGCTGGTAGAGGGTGTCGCTGGACGAATCGTAGTCGATCACGTTGACGCGGTATCCGCACGGTCCGGGCAGCAGCTCCTCGGCCGGGAGCGTCAGCTCGGTGACCAGAATCTTTCCGCCGATCCGAACCGATGGATCCTGGGCAATGGCCGTCAGCGTGCGGGCGTTCGGGAGGCTGTGAGTCGGCTTTCGAGGGTTCGGCATTCATTCCCCGTTGCGAGGGTCGTGGGCGCGGCGAAGCGGCCCTCATTCACACCTTCGCCGCCGGATAGGGAAAGCCCGCGGGCTTGCGCAGCGCGGGGTCGACGTGGCGGCGCAGCGCCGCGTCGCACACCGCGTAGCCCCAGTTGATCAGCCGCTCCTGCACGTCGTCGCTCAGACGCTTGAGCCGGGTCGCCGTTTCCGCCAGCGCCGTAGTGCGGTCGTACGGGCAGGGCAGCGCGTCGGCGAGCTCATAGTCCGCGATGTCGGTGCGGATGCCCCAATAGGCGCCCTTGCGCGCGCCGGCCCTGAACGAATCGATCACCTGCCGCTTGCGCAGCGAGCGCACCTGGTTGTCGACGAGGTCGAGCACGCGATAGGCGTGGCGCGCCCAGTCGGATTTGGGCTCCGCCTCGGGCGCGAGCTTGCCGCCGGCGTCGCTCACGAAGATGGTCTGGTAGCGCTTCCAGGCAGTCTCCAGGCCGAGATTGTCGTAAACGCCGCCGTCGGTGAGGATGACGCGGGTGGTGAATGGTGGGTGCTGGAGATCCTCGCCCGAGTCCGGCGTGAAGTCATCGTTCTCGAGCCGGAGCTCGCAAGGCGACAGCACCGGCGGAAAGGCCGAGGACGCGGCAACCGCCTTCGCCAGCAGGAGGGTCGGCACCTTGACCTCGCCGACGCGGTAATCGCGCATATAGGGCTTCTCGAACCGCCACAGCGCGCCGGACTGGACATTGGTGGCGTTGATTACGAAGCGCGGCGCGTCGGGCAGGTCCTGCAGCGTCGCGCCCTTGAACAAGTGGCGGTCGTAGGCGGCGGCGACGCGGTCGCTGATGCTGCCGGGCGCGAGCGCGCCGATGATGACCGCCTCGGCATCGAGAGTTTCGCCGGCAAGGCGCCGCACCGGCGTCACCACTTCGGGAACGAAGTCGGCGGCGAGCCGCGCGGGATCGAAGCTGAGCCTGCGCCATTTGAGCGCCAGCACGCCCGCGGTGATCGAGCCGCCGGACACGCTGGAGATCCGCTGCAGCGTCGCGAGCAGGCCCGCCTCGTAGAGCCGCCAGAGAACGCCGACATGGAACACCATGGCGCGATAGCCGCCGCCCGAGAGGCACAGCGCCGCGCCCGGCGCCGGCGGCCGGCGCGGATCGTCGGTGGGGATCGCTTCGACGGGATCGCTCGGCATTGATCGGCTCCCTGCGGAGCGAACGGAGCGGGGCTCCGCAATCATAGGGTGCACCTATATCGTGCTACAACCTTGCCATATCCAAGAGCCGCTGGCTAGGGTGTGTGTGCGCTCGTTAATCGCGAATGGGGAGTCTGCTTTCGGGAGCAAACCGGAAAGCATTTGCTCGCTGTGAGTCTTTCTGAGGACCCAGGGCGGACATTGGCCGGCTCGGAATCCCGCAGCGCGGCGGGCTCCTGTTGCGCCGCGAGTTCAAATCAAGCACGCGCGACGGCAGCCCTTCGATTTAGACAGTTCAGGGCGAAGTGAAGCTGCTGTAAAAAGAGAGTAGTCTGGAGGCGCCTGCAAACCAGCTGCTGAAATCCTTCGGGAACGTAGACTACTCTCCCTTTATAGAGGTGGGTCCCATGGCAAAGTATGTTCCTAGCCCCCGAGACTGGGTGCGCGAGCAGGTCGAGCTTTACGAAAGTAGTGGTGGAACGGAAGGCACCACCCTACGCGATACAGGGCTGCCGGTGATCATCGTAACCCATACCGGCAACAAGACAGGCGCAATCCGTAAGACCCCATTGATGCGCGTTAAGGACGGCAATAGCTACGTGCTCGTCGGGTCGCAGGGCGGGGCACCAACGGATCCCGCTTGGGCGCACAATCTGCGCGTCAATCCGGATGTTGAAATCCGTGATGAGACCGTGGTGCGACCTATGAGGGTGCGCGAGGTCGAGGACCAAGCGGAACGATCTCGGCTCTGGCAGCTTGCCGTTGCCGCGTATCCACCCTACGCGGAATACCAAGAGCGCATCGCCCGGCGAATTCCGGTGTTTATTGCAGAGCGGTCCTAGAGAAGGGCTTGGCTTGGCCTCCAGTCTGTTGCCTGTCGAGGCCTTCTCCGCGTGCTCAATGACCGGAGACTTCGCCCAGCTCGCGAACCTGGCATGGTTCATCGCGAGGGTGGTGACGCGGAACGGGAGCTTGACGAGCCCCGTCTCACCCCACCGGGCGTGAGGCCGAGCGCAGCGAATTGAAGCGCGCCTTCTGCTCGTCGCTGAGCCCGTCGTAGAACGTCGCCAGCGCGGGCTGCACCGTGCGCACCGCCGCGAGCGTGGCCTCGAGCCGCTTCTCCATGGCCTCGACCCGGCCCGTCGGCGTGAGCGCCTGATAGGTCGGGCACTTGGCCCTGAGCTCGTCGGCCGCCTTGACCGATGCGCTCCTCAGATTGTCCAGCGCGGCGCGTTGCGCCGGCGTCGGCTGCACCGCCCGTGCGATGCGTTCGATCGGAAGGTCGGTCACCCCCGCCGCCCGCTCTTCGCAGAATTTGCCGAGGTCGCGCTGGTCGTCGCCTGCCTCGCCGCCCGGTGCGATGGCGTTGAAGCGCGCCTTCTGCTCGTCGTCGAGCGACTGATAGAAGAGATCGAGCGCCGGGCGCACGGTCTGCACCGCCTGCAACATGACCTCGAGCCGGGCCTCCATTGCGGCGAGCCGTCCGGTCGGAGTGCTCGGCAGGTCCTTGGGGCAGCCGGCCTTCAGGATGTCGATGGCGCTGGCGTTGGCCGCGCGCAGCTCCGCGAGCGCCAGCCGCTGGGCGCCGGTGGGCTGCACGATCTCGGT
>JBAUOM010000691.1:0-5179 GCA_049579765.1 Xanthobacteraceae bacterium | reverse complement strand
GATTCGCGGCGCTATCAGTGATCACCGTCATGCTCAATGCGGCGCGGCTTTGCGGCGGCCGAGATATTTTCCGAGATTGGCGAGGTTCGCGCGGATGGCCGCTTCGTCGACCGTGTCGGGATCGAAGTCGGGATCGTCCCATTCGACCATGCCCTCGTGGTGGAGGTGCTCGGGATCGGCGATCGCCCGCAGGAATGTCTCGTAACCCATCGGCCCGCCGATATCGGCCGGCGGGCAGCGACCTTGCGCGCTGACGAGACGGGGATAGGCGACGGCGGGGTTCGCCGGCGACATTCCTTCCAGCACGACGGTATGGCCCCAATCCTCGCCGTACACGTAGTCATAACGGAACGTATCGGCGAGCGCCAACACGTCGGCGAGCGTCGCGGTCTCCGCCGCGAGCGGGCTCGATGCCGGATCGTCGCGATCAAGCAAGCCCCAAGCCGTGTCGCCGACGCGGAACTCGAACGGATGGCAGTTCTGCCAGCCGATCGCGATTTGCAGCACGAAGTGCAAGTCGTCGAGGCGAATCGCGACGGGCACCTCGACGCGGCGGATCACCGCCGGCGTCACTTCGTCGATTTCGATGCGCAGCTGCGCGATCATCCGTGTCTCAAGACCGCCCGAGCCCTGCAAGATGTGGCGCCGCAAGCCGGGCCGATCCGGCTTACGACGCCAAGCCCGGCAACGACTCCAACACACCGATTGCCGGGAGAACTCCCTATTCCGCCGCCTGCTGGAAGTTGAGCACGTCGTCGCGCGGGCCGAGGTCGATCAGCTTGCCGTCCTTGATCACCCAGGAGAGGTGCTTGCCGCCCTGCAGCACGGTGATGTCGGCGATCGGGTCCTCGTTGACGACGATGATGTCGGCGAGCTTGCCGGCCGCGAGCTCACCGACTTGACCCTCAAGCCCGACGGCGTAGGCATTGTCGCGGGTGGCCGCCACGATGGCCTCGAGCGGCGTAAAGCCGCCGTACTTGACGAAGATTTCCAGCTCCTTGGCGTGCAGCTCGCCATAGGGCGTGAAGGAGTTGTTGCCGGTGTCGGTGCCGACGAGGAGTTTGATCCCGAGCTTGCGCGCCTTGTGCATCAGCTCGCACAGGAGGTCGAAATGCCGTTTCATGCGGGTGATGTCGAGCTGCACCTGCTCGGCGCCGACCTTCTGGCCGAGCTCGACCACGACCGCCAGGAAGGTGGCGGTCGGAATGATCGGCATGCCGGCCTTGGCCACCGCTTCGAGATCGCGGTCGGTGGCGAGATCGGCGTGGATGATCCAGTCGACGCCCGCCTCGGCGGCGGCGCGCGTGGAGCCGGCGCCGCGGGAGTGGATCCCGACGCGCAGGTTGCGCCGGTGTGCCTCACCGACCACGGCCGCGATCTCCTCCTTCGCCAGCATCTGCGACTCGCCCGAGCGGCTATCCGCCATCTTGATGAAATTGACGCCGTGCTTGCCTTGTCGCCGCACCTCGGTGACCATCTCGTCGGCGGTATTGCATAGCTTGCCGATGGAATGGTCGGGTGTTCCCTCCCACGACGGCTCGTCGTCCTCGATGCAGCCGTAGGTGACGATCATCCGGCCGGCGACGAACATGCGCGGCCCATCCATCAGCCCGAGCCTGATGGCGTCGCGCACGCCGACGTCGGTGAACCAGGTGCCGCCCGGCACCGAGATGCTGGTGACGCCGGAGCGCAGCACCTTTTGCACGCTGCGCGCGGATTTCAGCGTGGAGAATTCCGGCCGTGTCGTGCCTTTGCCTTTGCCCTCGCCTTTGATCATCGGGTAGCCGTAGGAGACGTGGCAATGCGCGTCGATCAGGCCGGGCATGATCCATTGCCCGCCGGCATCGATGACCTCGACGTTGCGGCGATCTTCGAGCTCGACGCCGGGCGGCAGCGCGCCCACGCTCTTGATCCGATTGCCTTCGATCACGATGGCGTCGTTGCGCGATGGCGGCTTGCCGGACCCGTCGATCAGGGTGCCGTTGCGGACCACCAGGGTCTTCCTGTTCGCGGCGCTCATGATCATCCTCCCGTTGCAGGTTGCCGGACCGGCACGTTACCTCCAAAGCCCGCGAAATGTAAACAAGCGTTTAACCTGCGCCGAAATCGACGCTCGGCGGCTGGCGGCCGCCGGAAGCGGCGCAGCGACGACTTCGCCCACCCGCGAACGACCGGCAGGATTGACATTTCCGGCGCGGCATGCGGCTAGGAGCCGATGGACAAGGCGGGTTCGAAAAGCGCCACGGCGCGAGCGGGGGCGCGAGCCACGATCGGGACGGCTGTCCGCGACGACGAGGAGGGAACGCGGGAGCGCATTCTGCGCACGGCCGAGCGGCTGTTCGCCGAGCGCGGCTTCAACGGCGTGTCGGTGCGCGAGCTCGCCGCTGCCGCGCAGGTGAACATCGCCAGCATCGGTTATCATTTCAGCAACAAGGAAGGCCTGCTGTCGGAGGTCTACCGCCGCCACTGCGGGCCTATGATCGAGGAACGGCTGCGCGGGCTGCACGCGGCTGCGCGGCTGGGCGGCAGGGCCAAGGTCGCCGCCATCATCGAGGCGTTCATCCGCCCGGCCCTGGCGCAGGTCGAGGTGGAGGACGGCGCGACGTTCATCCGCCTGCGCGCGGTGCTGTCCGGCGAGAACTCCGAGCTGTTGGAAAAGCTGGTGGCGGAGAATTTCGACCAATCGAGCAGCGCCTTCATCGACGAGCTGTGCCAATGCCTGCCGCATCTGTCGCGCACCGACGTCTGCTGGCGCTTCCACTTCCTGCTCGGCACCATCTATTACACCGCGGCCGGGCCGCATCGCATCGCCGCGTTCTCCCGCGGGCGCTGCGATCCTTCCGATACCGAAGCCGTCATCAAGGAGCTGGTCCCGTTCATGACGCGGGCCTTCCATGCTCCGCCGACGAAGCCGCGGCGGTCCGCGCGCAAGAAGCGGTGAGCGCGGCCATGGCTGCTGCGCGGCGCCTCTGCAAAAGGCGTTCTTCGCGGACGATGACAACAGAACGAGCGTTAGCTTAATATTGGCGTTCCCTAAGGAACACCGCCATGGCCGACAAGCACTACGACCGCTCGACGCAAGACCTCGGCAACATCGTCAATCTCGGGCACGTCAATGTCTGCATCAGCGACCAGCACCTCGCGACCCATTACTACGTCACCGGCCTCGGCCTCACCCGCGATCCCTTCCTCAACACCGGCGCCCGCCTGATGTGGGTCAATGTCGGCATGAGCCAGTTCCACCTGCCCACGGGCCAGCCGGACGTGCTGCGGGGCATCACCGGACTGGTCGTACCGGACCGCGCCGCGCTGCTCGATCGCCTGACCCAGATGCGCAAGCCGCTGGAGGAAACGAAATTCGACTTCCGCGAAAGCAACGACTGCGTGGAGACCGTCTGTCCCTGGGGCAATCGCATCAACGTGCATGCGCCGGACGAGAGCCGCTTTGGCCGTATCGTGCTGGGGATGCCCTATATCGAATTCGACGTGCGGCCGGGCACGGCGGACCGCATCGCCCGCTTCTACCGCGAGGTCATGGGCGCGCTCGCCGCGGTGGTCGAGAACGGGGGCGGCCGCAAGGCGCAAGTGCAGGTGGGCGAGAAGCAATACTGGTACTTCCGCGAGACCGATACGCCGGAGAAGCCTTACGACCGCCACCACGCGCAGATCTATATCGCGAACTTCTCTGCTCCTTACGAGCGGCTGAAGGCGCTCGGCCTCCTCACCATGGAGGTCAACGACTATGAATATCGCTTCAAGGACGTCGTCGATCTCGATACGCGCGAGGTGCTGTTCACGGTGGAGCACGAGGTTCGCAGCCAAACCCATCCGCTCTACGGCCGCCCGCTGGTCAATCGCAACCCGGCGCAGACCAACCGCAACTACAAGCCCGGCCACGACACCATGTCGTGGGCCATGGGCTGAACCGAGCGCGTGTTCGTTGCCCCATGCGACGTGCCCTGGTGATCGGCGGCTCGCTCGGCGGATTGCTCGCCGCGCATCTCCTGCGCAGTGCCGGCTGGGACGCCGTCGTGTTCGAGCGCAACGCCGAGGATCTCACCGGCCGCGGCGCCGGCATCAGCACGCATCCCCAGCTCATCGACATCCTCCGCAGGGTCGGAATCGACTTCGACGAGTCGATGGGGATCAAGGTCGACACCGTCATCTGTCTCGACAAGCACGGCAATAGCTATCTCGAAACCGAGACCGCGCGCACCATGAGCTCGTGGGGGCGGCTCTATCGTTCCCTGCGCGACCCGCTGCCGTCCGCAAGCTATCGCCTGGGCATGTCGCTTCGCCACGTCGAGCAGGACGAGGTCGGCGTGACCGCCGTCTTCGCCGACGGCGCACGCGTGCGCGGAGAACTCCTGGTCGGCGCCGACGGGGTGCGCTCCACGGTGCGCGAGCAATTCCTGCCCGAGCTGATGCCGCAATATGCCGGCTACGTCGCCTGGCGGGCGATGCTGGACGAGCGCGACGTCCCGCCTGATATCCGGTCGCAGCTGTTCGAGCGCTACACGTTCTGCCTGCCGGAGGGGGAATTGCTTCTTGCCTACCCGGTTCCCGGCCGCAACAACGAGACGCAGCGCGGCCGCCGCGCCTACAACATCGTCTGGTACCGGCCCACCGACCCCGAGCATGCCCTGGTCGACCTGTGCACCGACGCCAGCGGCCGATGTCACGGCACCACCATTCCCCCGCCCCTGATCCGGCCCGAAATCACCGCCGCCATCAAGGCGACCGCGCGCGCCCTGGTGGCGCCGCAAGTGGCGGAAATCTTCGCCCGCACCCCGCAGCCGTTCTTCCAGCCGATCTTCGATCTCGATTCGCCGCAGACGGTGTTCGGGCGCGTGGCGCTGTTGGGCGACGCCGCCTTCGTGGCCAGGCCCCATGTCGGCGCCGGCGTCACCAAGGCGGCGTTGGATGCGGCGAGCCTCGCCGAGGCGGTCGCAATGGAGGATGTCGCAGCCGGCCTGCTGCAATACCAGCGCGAGCAAAAGCCCTTCGGCAGCGGGCTCGTCGCGCTCGGCCGACAGGAGGGCGCCTATCTGAGCGCCCAGCTCAAGCCGCGCGAGGAACGCGCCGCGACCGAGCTCAGCCGCGACATCAACGACGTGCTGCTCGCCCACAATTCGCGCAGCGAGAACCTGCGTAAAGTGCTGGTCGGCGCACGCGGCGC
>JBAUOM010000690.1:0-8194 GCA_049579765.1 Xanthobacteraceae bacterium | reverse complement strand
AGCCTGGTGGGAGAGGCTGGCACGGGAAAGTCGCGGCTGATCGCTGAGTTCTTGGAGCGGCTCGAGGCTGATGGCCGGCTCGCTCGCATCGCTGTCCGACGGGCCGCTTGCTCGTCTCTCGGGGAGCCCACTTACGGTATTTTCAGAGCGCTGTTCCGCGAAGCCTGCGACGTGGAGCCGCACGATTCGCTCGATGTCGCCCGGCAGAAGCTGGTGAACGGCCTGCGGTCGCTTGGCGCCCCGGCCGGCGTCGTGGACGCCATAGCTCCGGTGCTGTGCTCGCTGCTCGGAGTGGAGGAGACCCGGCCCCGTGATGTCGAACCCGAGCAGCTCAAGCGCCAGATCGTATTGGCCGCGCGCACGTTGGTCGAGTGGCGCCTGCAACAACAGCCGCTGCTCATCGTTGTCGAGGATCTTCACTGGGCGGACGCGGCTTCGATCGAACTGCTGCGAGACATCGCGGATCATCTGGCAGACCGGCATTTGATGGCGCTGTTCTCGCATCGCTCCGAGACGCGCTCGCCGCTCGCGGCCCGCGCTGCACAGTCCGTGATCCGGCTTGCTCCTCTCTCCCTTGGGGAGACCCGGGAGTTCCTGGGCACTCTGTTCGGCCCGGTGGATGGCGATGGTTTCGCCCAGGTCCAGCATTTCGTCGTGACGCGGGCCGGCGGCAACCCGCTGTTCGTCGAGGAGATCGTACGCAGCCTGGTGAGCGAGGGCGTGCTGACCCGCGACGGTGATCGCTGGGCGTGTGCGGCAGCTTGCGAGCCGGCGAGCGTTCCGCCCACGCTGCACGGCCTGCTCCTCTCCCGCATCGATCGGCTCCCCGCCGAAACGCGGCGCCTTCTGCAGGAGGCGGCCGTGCTGGGGGAGGTGTTCGAGGAGCCGCTTCTGCGGGCGATCGCGTCCAACACCGCGACCGTCGAGGCGGCGCTCGAGCGTCTCATCGAGTCCGACCTGATCCGGCAGGCCGGTCACGGCAGCGAAGGCAATCGCTACTCGTTCACACATGCGCTCGTGCGCGAGGTCGTATATCAGAACCTCCTGTTGTCCCGTCGCACCGAGCTGCACGAACGCGTCGGCTGCGCGCTCGAGCGCTCGAGCGGTCCTTACCCGGAGCGACTGAGCGATCTGGAAGCGCTCGGTCATCACTGGAGCCTTGCTTCGGACAAGGGCAAGGGCGCGCGCTACCTGATGGCCGCGGGTGATTGGGCGCGGGCGGTCTATGCGAACGAGGATGCGATCCGCCATTACGAGCGAGCCCTGCGCACGCTCGCCGAATGCCAAAGTTGTGACGATCAGGCCCGCGTCGTGCGCGAACGGCTCGCGGATCTGCTGGCGCTCGCGGGTAAGCGGGACGAGGCCCTCGCACATTTTGAGGCGATGCGCGCGGAGCTCGAGGCCTCTGCGGATCGCGCGAGCGCGGCGCGCCTGCACCGGAAGATCGGGGGGCTGCACTGGGAAGGTGGCGATCGCGAGCGCGCCGGCGCCTGCTTTGCGTCGGGCCTCGAGCGGCTGGGGGAGGAAGGCAACCCGATCGAGCGCGCGCAGTTGTTCCAGGAGATCGGCCGGCTCGCATTTAGGGGCGGCGACAACGCCGGGGCCATCGCATGGGCCGAGCGGGCGCTCGCCGAAGCGGCGCGCGAGGAGGAAACCGCCGATCCTGAGCGCGCCCGCGAGGCGGCCGTAACGCGAGCGCATGCCTTCAACACGCTGGGCGTGGCGCTCGCCCGCACCGGCCGCCTGGTCGAGGCGGTTGAGCAGATCGAGCAAAGCGTCGGGTTGGCTGAAACGCACGATATGCTCCAGGCGGCGTGCCGCGGTTACGCGAATCTGAGCGTACTCTACAGCTCGCTCGACCCGCGCCGGAGCATCGAGACCTGCCGGCGAGGGCTGGAGACCGCGAAGAAGGTGGGCGATCTCGCCTTCCAGTCGCGGCTTTATGCGAACCTGGCGGTGGCCTACTGCGCGTTGACCGATCGATGCGAAGCAGAGGGCGTCGAAGCAGCGCAAATCGCGGTCGACCTCGATCGCCGACTGGGGCTGCTCGATCATTTGGCGGTGCCGCTGATCGTGCTGGCCCAGATCCATCAGTGCCACGGCGAGCGCGCCCTGGCCTTCGCGCGGTACGAGGAGGCGTTGGGTCTGGCCGAGCAGGTGGGAGAGCCGCAGCTCCTGTTTCCCTGCTACGACGGTCTCGCCACCCTGCATCTCGACGCCGGGAACCGAGCTTTGGCCGAGGTTTACCTGGCGAAGTCGCACGAGGTCTGCCAGCGCGCCGGCCTCGAGCCCGATGCCCTTATGGTCCTGCCGTTTCTCCATTAACCTGGGCGGGCAGACTCCGGAGGCACAGATGAGCACGACCGAACCGCACGCGCCGGTCTCCCCGGGGGAGACTGCGCCCGACTTCGCGCTTCCTGCGGTGGATGGCACCGGGACCGTGTCGCTCGCCGACTATCGCGGCAAGAACTCGGTGTTTCTCGCCCTGTTCATCGGGCTGTGGTGCCCGTTCTGCCGGCGGGCGATCGCACAGATGGCGGCGACGGAGCGCGAGCTCAAGGCGCTGGGGGTGGAGACGCTCGCAATTGTGGCAACGCCGCCGGAGAACGCCCGCCTCTACTTCAAGTTTCGCCCGTGCCACCTGCGCCTGGCCGCCGACCCCGAGCTCTCCACGCATCGCGCCTACGGTGTGCCGAAGCCGGCGTCGACGCCGGAGTTCATGAATGCGCTCGAAACGACGCGGATCAACCCCGACGGGGAGTTCCCCGAGCCGTTGCCGGTCCCCGATGCCGCCGCACTCGTGGGCAAGTTCGACGGCTACACCGAGACCGAGACCGATCGCGCCGACCTGGAGCGGCAATGGCCCCAGCTCAAGGGTCAGTTCCTCATCGATCGTGACGGCGTCGTGCGCTGGTCCAATATCGAGTGCGCCACCGAGGGCTTGGCCGGGCTGGGGAAATTCCCGTCCGCCGACGCAATTCTCGCTGCCGCGCAGGCCCTGCCGCGCGACTGACCGGGATCGCCCGGCGGCAGGCGCTTGTTCAGCTGGCGAGGCTGTTTGCCGCCTTCACCAGCGAATATGGCCGGCATCGGCAGAGCAGCGGATCGATTTCCTTCAACATTCGAACGCGTGCAGCGCATCACCATTCGCGCCCACGATACACAATCGGACATCGCACTTGCGGCGTTCGTCGTCCTGTCAATAGACCCGTCGCGGTGCGAGCTCTCTATCCATGTCGTCTTCGTTTCTCATCTTAGCCAAGACGGCGCGCCCGATCCGAAATCCGTTGAACGCGCGACCTTCGCGGTGTCTGGACTTCACGCCGCTGCGCAGGTTGCATGGCTGGTTTGTGTCGCGCTCGCCCGCGAGCGCTTGCGGTTCGATCCTCCCCACGCTTGACTGTCGAGACTGACAATCCCGAGCGACGGGAGCCCCGAGGGAGTTGGGGTGATGCGCGAGAGCGGGGAGCGGAGCGGTCGCTCCTGCCGGTGCCTTGGCGCCGAACAGCCGACGAGGCGCGGCTTTTTAAGCTTGGTATCGCTCCTTGGACTGGAGCTCGCCGGTATTCCCGCGCTGGCGGAGCCCGCGAGCGAACGCCCCAAGGAGGGCGACTTCCTCGTCCCGATCGAAAGCGAACGCGCGGCCGCGCTCGCACTCGAGGACATCCCGGTCGGCGGCCCGCCGGTGCTGGCATGGCCGATGGAGCCCGCCAGCAATACCGTGCGCAAGGACTCGCGCCTCAACAAGGTCCTGCTGCTGCGTCTCGATCCCTCGGCGCTTAACGCCGCGACCAAGGAGCGCGCGGCCGAAGGCGTCGTCGCGTATTCAGCGATCTGTCCCCATGCCGGCTGCGAGGTGAACGGCTGGGCGGCTGACCGGCAGTTGCTCGAGTGTTCCTGTCACTATTCGCACTACGATCCGCGCGAAGCCGCAGCCGTCATCGACGGCCCGGCTCCCCGCGCATTGGCGGCGCTTCCGCTGCGGATCGTCGACGGCAAGCTCGCGGTCGCCAAGCCGTTCACCGGTCGCGTCGGCATCGTTCCAAGCTGATGCCGTTCGGCGCGGCGGAACACTACGGTCTCAAGGAGGGAATCTAGAGCGATCAAGCGGAAAGCCCGCGGCGCCTCTCGCGCCTCGGAAAAAGATAAGCACAAGGAGGAAACGGCAATGACAAGAACCAAGCTTCTCATGCATGGCGCCTGCGTCGCCGCCATTCTTGCGGCGAGCGGAATATCAGGACCGTCCGCGCAACAGACGATCGCGCCCGTCTCGGCTACGCCGGTCCCGGGACCGATGCCGGAGATCCTGCGCAACTATACTCCGGTCACCGCCGAACGGCTGACGAAACCGGAGGACGGCAACTGGCTGATGTTCCGTCGCACCTACGACGGCTGGGGTTTCAGTCCGCTCGAACAGATAAATCGCGACAACGTGAGCCGATTGCAGCCGGTCTGGAGCTTCGCGACCGGGCAGGTCGAAGGTCACCAAGCACCGCCGATCGTGAACAATGGCGTGATGTTCGTGGCGACGCCGGGCAACCAGTTGCTCGCGCTCGAGGCCAAGACCGGCAACCTGCTGTGGCGCTACAAGCGCCCGATTCCCGAGGACATGACCCCGCTGCACCCGACCAACCGCGGCGTCGGCCTTTACGGCGACAAGGTGTATTTTGCGGCGGCGGAGGCGGTGCTGGTCGCGCTCGATGCGAAGACCGGCAAGGAAGTATGGACCGCCAAGGTCGACGACTACAAGAAGGGTTACTACATGTCGCTCGCGCCGCTCGTCATCGACGGCAAGGTGCTGCTCGGCGCCTCCGGCGGCGAGTTGGGCGTGCGCGGCTTTCTCGCCGCCTTCGATGCGGAGACCGGCAAGGAGCTGTGGAAGACGTACACCGTGCCGGCGCCGGGCGAGCCCGGGAGCGAAACCTGGCCGGCAGGCGGCGACCACTACAAACGCGGCGGGGGCTCGATCTGGATCACGGGCACCTACGATCCCGAGAGCAACCTCTCGTTCTGGGGAACCGGCAATGGCGGCCCATGGTTCGGCGACCAGCGCCCCGGCGACAATCTCTACACCACCTCAGTCGTTGCGTTCGACGCGACGACGGGCGCGATCAAGGGCTACTTCCAATATCATCCCAACGACTCCTGGGACTGGGACGAGGTGTCGCCGCCGCTCGTGCTCGACTACCGCCACGACGGCAGGACCGTGAAGGGCCTCGTTAATGTCGCGCGCGACGGCTACCTCTGGCAGCTCGAACGCACCAAGGACAAGATCAACTTCGTCGCCGGACAGCCCTACGTGCGCCAGAACGTGTTCAAGAGCCTCGACCCGAAGACCGGCCGGCCGGACGTCGACGAGACGCGCAAGCCCGGCACCAACAAGACCGCCGAGTTCTGTCCCAGCCTGTGGGGCGGCAAGGACTGGCCACCGGTCGCCTACAGCCCGCAGACGCGGATGCTCTACATCCCCGCCAACGACAATCTGTGCACGGAGCTCACCGGCGAAGCTCCCAAATATGTGCAAGGGGAGCGTTTCATGGGGGTGGCGAAGAGCGCGATGAAGATGGTCGCCGGCGCCGACCACATCGGCGAGCTGCAGGCCTGGGATCTCGACACCGGCAAGAAGGTGTGGACGACCAATTTGCCGTCGTTCAACTGGGGCCCGGTGCTCGCCACCGGCGGCGGGCTGCTGTTCGCGGGCGGCACCAACGACCGCATGTTCCGCGCCTTCGACGCCAAGAGCGGCGGCATCCTGTGGGAGTTCCCGACCGCATCGGGGGTGGCTGCGGTGCCGGTCTCGTTCCAGGTCGACGGCAAGCAGTACATCGCGGTGCAGTCGGGCTGGGGCGTCGATCCCGCGAAGATGCAGGCGCGCATGAATCTCATCTTCCCTGGCAAGTATCCGGACGTGCCGCAGGGCGGTGCGATCTGGGTGTTCGCTCTGAAATAGCGCGCGAGCGCGAGGCCGGCGAGTTTTCTCGCCGGCCACCGGCTACGGGATCGGCAACAGCGGCTTTTGTCCGGCGTGCAACTGCATGTCGACGGCGGCGAGCAGCGCCGCAGTGCCGGCGTAGTTGCCCATCAGCATCACCAGCTCGACCAGCTTGTGCGGCCCGAACAGCGCCTTCACCCTGGCGAAGGTTTCCGGCGTCACCCTGTGGTCGCGGAAGATCTGCCGGCCGAGCTCGACGACCGCGGCGTCGGCTTCGCCCAGGCCTGTGGTGCTCCTGCGGTGCTTGATCACGTCGATGACGTCGGGCTCGACGCCTTCCTTCAGCGCTTCCGGCTCGTGTGCGCACCATTCGAACTGGCTGTCCATCTCGCGTGCGGTGGTGAGGATCGCGATCTCGCGCACGCGCGGGGCGAAGCCGGCCTCGTAGCGCAGATAGCGGTTGAGTGCGCGCACGTGTTCGGCCGTCTTCGGGCTGTAGAGCTGGATGCCGCTCGGCCCCTGCAGGCCGGCGATCGAGGCGCCGGGCGCGGATATGCGGTCGAAGTGCCGCTGGCCGGCTTCGTCCAGATCTTCGCGTTTCGGCAGGGGGAGGCGGAAACCCGACTGCGGGTCGATGTCTGACGGCATGTTGCTTGGCATCGTCGGCGACGCGCCGGCCGGCGTCAAGGCCGGCGGCGAACCGCGTCGATGGCGGCGATAGTCGATGGCGGCGATAAGAGTGCGCGTCGTCAGGAAATGATGGAGGCAGCCGAGCGCATCCCCGGCCGGGACGCGCATTGCAAGGAAAATTACCGACTATCTGAACGCGACCCGCCACGCATTCTTGAATGCGGGCCAGGGCCTGAGCGGATAACGCCGGTAGATCCCGTAGTGCAACAACAGGCGTTCGAGGAATGACACGTGTCGGCTCCAGGTCTTCGTGTCCAGCCTAACGCCGCCATCGGCGCGATGGTTCCGGGCTTTCGTTAAGGCCGGCCGGGAGTACTCGACCCGGTCTCCCGGCCGGCCGAACCCTATGGAGTCTTAACCTACCGACAGACCAAATCTCCTAAAGGTCTTGTACACAGGGGCACAAAACGCAGCCCCGTCGAACTTGTAGAAGCGGCCTGTTTCGCTTTGATGACGCCGATGCGACATTGCGATGCGGGAGCTGCCCGTCGGGCAGGGGCTTGATATCGCCGCGCCAACCGATCCGTTAGATCGACGGAGCGATCGTGCCGCGGCAGTCGCCGAACCCGATGGCTGCGAAGCCCTCGCGGCGGCAGCGCGCGCGCATGATGACGGTGTCGCCGTCTTCGAGGAAACGGCGGGTTTCGCCGGATGCAAGCGCGACCGGCCGGCGGCCGCCGGCGGAAATCTCGAGCAGGCTCCCGAGGGCGCTGTCGTCGGAGCCGGAGATCGTGCCGGTTCCGAAGAGATCGCCCGGCTGCAGATTGCAGCCGCCGCCCGTGTGATGGGCGACGAGCTGGGCGACGGTCCAGTAGAGATGCCGCGCTGCCCACCGACAGCCGCTGCGGCGGGAGCCCTCGCTGCTGCAGGACCGGCGTGAGCAACAGCACCTCGAGCTCGATATCGAGGGCGCCGGCCGCCTGGTCGTGCGCATCGAAGAGGTAGGGCAGCGGCGCCGGGTCCCCGTCCGGACGCGGCGCCTGCGCGGCGCGGAACGGCGCCAGCGCCTCGGGCGTGATGACCCACGGCGAGACCGTGGTGAGGAAGCTCTTGCCGAGAAACGGACCGAGCGGCTGATATTCCCAGGCCTGGATGTCGCGCGCCGACCAATCGTTCAGGAGGCAGAACCCCGCGATGTGGCTCGCGGCCTCGGCGATGGAGATCGGCGTGCCGAGCCCGTTGCCCGGACCGATCCAGACGCCGAGCTCGAGCTCGTAATCGAGATTGCGCGCGGAGCCGAAGCTCGGAACCGAGTCCGCCACCGGTTTGCGCTGGCCGTTTGGGCGGCGCACGCTCGCGCCCGACGCCCGGATGGAGGAGGCGCGGCCGTGATAGCCGATCGGCACGTATTTGTAGTTCGGCAAGAGCGGGTTGTCGGGGCGAAACAGCTTCCCGGCATTGGTCGCGTGATGAATGCCGGCGAAGAAATCGGTGTAGTCGCCGACGGCGGCCGGGAGCTCGAGGCGGCAGTCCTCGGCGCGACGGATGAGTCGTGAGCGCAACGGTTCGATGCGGGCACGGTCCGGTCCCTCGGCGTCGAGAATCTCGCCGAGGCGGCGGCGCAGCGCGCGG
>JBAUOM010000689.1:0-3560 GCA_049579765.1 Xanthobacteraceae bacterium | reverse complement strand
TGCAGGTGGCCGGCGTTCTTACCTCCTGAAGGCCTCCGCTACATCACCGTCCGGTACGGCGCAGTTCCGATGCCACAAGTCGTTACGCCGCGTGTCACCCAAGTCGAGGATCGACATCGCGTGCCGTCTCGGAGTCGGCGCGCCGTCACGCTGCGCCGTCAGTCGCAGACCTGCACGCGGGTGCGAACCCAGCGATAGCCGTCCCACATCGGCCGGCCGCGCGTCCAATAGCAGCGCGGCTCCACCACGTAGACCGGCGCGGGCGCGACATAGACCGGGGCGGGCCGCGGCGCCAGCACGGAGCCGACGATCGCGCCGGCGGCAAAGCCCCCGAGCAGCCCCGCGGCCACGTCACCGTTTCCCGCATGGGCGTGGTTGGCTGCGGCCAGCGCCGAGATGGTGACCGCGGTAACGAGGCTGACGTTCTTCATCGTCCGATCTCCTGGGACAGCAAGCGCGCGCATCGCAAGGAAAAGTCCCGATAGACCTATGGGCAAGTCGTTAACGCATCGCTTACGCGGCCGGGGTGCGTCGGCAGCCGCGGCGAGGCCCATGACCGCGTCAACAAGCCGGTTTGTCGGCTCGCGTCAGGCGGTTAAGGTCCGCCGCGGAGTGAGTGGAGGAGGGACCGGATGCGTTCGGTGGCGTTTGCGGCGGTTGTTGCCGCCGGGGTGTCGCTGGTGAGCGCGGCGCCGGCGATACCGGCACCAGCGAGCGTCGCTGCCATCGCGGAGTGCGCGGCCAAGACGAGGCTGGTGACGAAGGCGCGGTGCTGGTGCGCGCGGCGGGACCCGCGCGGTGTATGCCGGCGTTGGCGGTGCTGGTGAATGGCGCCGGGATCGGCATCGGCGCCTATCGCGCTCAGCGCAGGTGCGGCGCGTTCAGATTGGTCGGCGGCCGCGCCACCCTCAGTTGGTGACCCGAGGCGGCCGGGCGATCGGCGGTCCATAGGCCGAACCATCCGCTCGCGGGCTGGGCCGCGGGCTTGGACCTCGCCGCGGTCGTCGCGTGCTTCCTCGCCGCGGCTTTCGGCTTCTCCGGCTTGTCCGGCGGGCCGAGCCGGAACGGGCGGGAATACCTGAAATTGTGCGCGCCCGGTATCGGCAGCGCTTCCGCGTCGGCCGACACCGGATAGATCACCGGACGCGGCCACAGCGTCGCCCCCGGCACCGGCGCCTCGCCGTCGCGCACGACCGGTCGCTCGAAGGTCTCCGCCAGCGCCACCTTGACCACCGGCCCGACGGATTCGATGCCGAAGCTCATGGGGCTCGGCGCGGCGAGCACCGGGGCGGGGCTCTCGCCCATGACCAGCGCGCGCGGCCAGATCTTCTCCTCGGGGGGTGCGGTGTGATGCACCGCCCAGAGCTGGGGCTCCGTCACCGTCTTCGGCCGATCGGGAGAGGCCGGCACCACGTGGACGATCTTGAAGCCGCGCGCCTTGAGCTCGCGCAGGATGTCGGGCAGCGCGAGCGCGGTGGCGGGCTGGATGTCGTGCAGCAACAGGATGCCTCTGCCGCGCGCCTCGAGCCGGCTGATGGCGCGCCGCGCGACCTCGCGGTTGTTGATGTGGGTCCAGTCGTCGGCGGCGAGGTCCACGCTCCAGGTCATGTCGCCGTGCGCGGCGAGGTATTGCTCGACCGGGCTCTGGCGGAGCAGGCCGGGGAAGCGAAAGAACGGCGCCACCGCCTTCGGGTCGCCGAGCGCGGCGCGCAGCGAGGCGAAGCCGCCCTCGATCTCGCGCGCGGCCTGGTCCACCGACATCCTGTGGAAAGTGAAGGGGTGGGTCTGGCTGTGGTTGGCGATGGTGTGGCCTTCGTCGTGGACGCGGCGCACCGCGGCGGGATAGGCCTGCACCATGCGGCCGACCATGAAGAACGTCGCCTTCACGCACTGCGACGCGAGCGTATCGAGAACGTGGTTGGTGTAGGGCGGCAGCGGACCGTCGTCGAAGGTCAGCACCACTTCGTGGTCCTGAAGCGGCAGCGACTCGCCGTACTGCCAACTGCCGACGCGCGCATGCTCGGTCGGGTCCACGACCAGCGTGCGGCTGACCCCGAGCGCGTCCGCGGGGCATTCGGCCGCGCCAGCCGTCCCGATGCCGAGCAATGACGCCAGCAGACAACAGGCCGCGATTTTGCTGCGCATGCCCCCTCGACCCGAGCTTATTGGGGCGCCCCAGATGGCGCCCGACTCAGTTTTGTAGTTTGCCCCTTCACTTTACCGGAACACTAGGGGGAGGCAATTTAATGGCCCCTTAAGGGCTGTGGACCGGAAACGATTCATTCACCCTGTGGCGCCGCCGCCACGGTGCCACGCAACCGCCACCATTGCGCCACCATGCGCCGCACGCGTAGCCCGGATGGAGCGAAGCGCAATCCGGGATTCATGCCGCACGGCGCAATCCGGGGTAACCTCGGTCCATGGTCCGGTATCGGCGGAACCTCGTTCCTGGCGGCGCCTTCTTTTTCACGGTCACGCTCGCGGATCGCCGCTCGTCCGTGCTCGTCGAACATATTGCCGCTTTACGCGCTGCCTTTCGCGCGACCCGGAGCGAACGGCCGTTCGCGATCGATGCGATTGTCGTCTTGCCCGACCACCTGCACACGATCATGACGCTACCCGCCGACGATTGCGACTTCCCCGGCCGATGGCGGCGCATCAAGAGCCTCTTCACGAGGCGCGTGGCGGCGCAGGACGCGAGGCCGCGTAACCCGGACGGCGATTATTCCCTGTGGCAACCCCGATACTGGGAACACACCGTGCGAGACGAAACGGATTTTGCTCGGCATGTGGACTACATCCACTACAACCCGGTGAAGCACGGTTTGGTCTCGCGTGCACGCGATTGGCCGTATTCGTCGTTTCACCGATATGTCCGGCAAGGGGTGCTCCCCGAAGATTGGGGCGGGGAAATCGACGACAGCGGGGGAAATTTCGGCGAGCGAAAGGATTGATCCCCCTGCGTAGCCCGGATGGAGCGCAGCGTAATCCGGGAATGTGCCCCGCGGCACGACCGCCCCGCATTCCGCTGCGCTCCATGCGGGCTACGGGCTACGCCCTCACCATGCGTAGCGCACCGTGCCGGTGCCGGCATAGGTGGAGGAGTGCGACGCGAACTCGCCGTCGAACTTGGCGAGGAGGGCGACGCCGTTGGCGAGGCGATACTCGGCGCCGGCCGAGGCGAGCGCGGAATCCTTCGCCGGCACCGCGCCGTTGACGATGAAGCCCGCGCCGGGCAGCGTCTGGAACACGGCCGCGAGCGTCGGATCGCTCACCCAGTCGTGCGCCCAGGCGAGCCGCGCACGCAGCGAAAGCACAGCATTGGTGTAGAGCGCGAGCAGGCGGTCGAAGCGCGCGCCCAATTCGCTCCTGGTGTCGGTGCCGGTGCGGGAATTGTAGGCGAGCGCGAAGCCGGCGTTGTTGGTGTCGGTCTCGCTGTAGCTCGGCGTGCGGAAGCTCTGCGCCTGGATGGCGGCATAGGGCGTCACCCCGCCGTAGAAGGTCGCGTAGCGGTAGCCGCCCTCGATGCGTCCGCCATAGCTCTGCGCGTTGAGCTCGGC
>JBAUOM010000688.1:0-7945 GCA_049579765.1 Xanthobacteraceae bacterium | reverse complement strand
CGCATACCGCCGACAGCGGTCATACCAAGAGGTGGAATTCTTTGGGTCCGCCGAAGGCTACGCCACCGTAGACGTTGACGAACAGGTCGTCGGAAGCTGTCGTGCCTTCAAAATGGCCACTCGCTCGTGGAAGCCGAGATGTTGTCGTAGAAGAAATACAGCAGAGTGTCGCCGTCGGCATCGTTCGCCGAGAACAGCGAGCAAGCGTCGATCAACGCTTGCGCGCGGGGAATAATCCCTTAGGAGCAGGTCGACCTTATAAATCACAATTCCCTGCTGAGGGCCCGCGCTTGCCGCGCTTCATTTGATCGGCAATTTCACCGAGCGGTGGCTTGCTGGAGGTGACCTTCGTCACCGGGGCAGCGCGAACGCACTATATGCGCTAGTGAAGCAACGAATTGCGCGGCCGGTAGCTGCCCTTCTCGTCCTCCTCGAACACCTCGGCGACCTGCGGATGGCGCACCGGTTCGCCGGATGTGTCGGGCAACAAGTTCTGCTCGGACACATAGGCGATGTATTCGGTCTCGGCATTCTCGGCGAACAGATGATAGAACGGCTGATCCTTGTGCGGGCGCACCTCGGCCGGGATCGATTCGTACCATTCCTCGGTATTGTTGAACTGCGGATCGATGTCGAACACGACCCCGCGGAACGGGAATAGCCGGTGGCGGACCACCTGCCCGATCTTGAATTTGGCGTTGCGAGTCTTGTTCATGCTCGAACTGGACATAATCCGGGATCGCGCTCCATGCTAGAGGCTTACAGCGCGTAACGCACCGCCACCTCCGGATCCTTTGCGGCGACCAGGCGGGCGAGATCGATGAGCACTTTGGCCTGTTTCCAAGTGGCGTCGTCCTGCATCTTGCCGTCGATCATGACCGCCCCGCTGCCGTCGGGCATGGCCGCCAGGATCTTCTTGGCGAAGGCGACCTCCGCGGGATCGGGCGAGAACACGCGTTTGGCGATGGGCACCTGGCTCGGGTGCAGCGTCCAGGCGCCCGCGCAGCCCATGAGGAAGGCGTTGCGAAACTGCGCTTCGCAGCCCCCCGGATCGGAGAAGTCGCCGAATGGGCCGTAGAACGCCTTGATGCCGGCCGCCGCGCAAGCGTCCACCATTTTCGCGATGGTGTAATGCCAAAGATCCTGCTGGAATTTCTCGCGCGCGACCCCCTCCTTGGCGTCGGCGAGCACGGCATAGTCCGGATGTCCGCCGCCCACGCGCGTGGTCTTCATGGCGCGCGAGGCGGCGAGATCGGCCGGACCGAGACTGATGCCGTGCATGCGCGGGGACGCCGTGGCGATCGCGGCGACGTTGTCGACCCCTTCCGCCGTCTCCAGGATGGCGTGGATCAGGATCGGCTTCTCGACCGCGTGCTTGGCCTCGAGTTGGGCGAGGAGTTGGTCGAGGTAATGGATATCCCACGGCCCTTCCACCTTGGGCAGCATGACCACGTCGAGCTTGGCGCCCACCGCACCGACGATCTCCACCACGTCGTCGAGCATCCAAGGCGAATTGAGCGCGTTGATGCGCGTCCACAGGCCGGTCGCGCCGAAGTCGTTGGCTCTGGCCATGCTGATGAAACCGGCGCGCGCCTCCGCCTTGGCATCCGCCGGGATCGCGTCTTCGAGGTTGCCGAGCACGACGTCGACTTGCGCGATCAGCTCGGGCACCTTGGCGCGCAGCTTCTCGATGTGCGGCGGCACGAAATGGATCATGCGCTCGAGCTTGACCGGCAGCTCGCGCAGCGGTGTCGGCGCGCCGATCGCGAGCGGCTTGAAGAAGTTGCGCGGGAGCTTCACAGTCGTCCCCCCAAATGCCGTTCCCAAGCGTGGCCGCCCTTTCCCGCTACGGTAGGAGCAATTCCGGGGTTTGGCCAAGCCGCTTTTGCGAGCAGGGGCGGGTAAGATTGACTAGCGCGAGAGCAGGCGGGCGCAGCACCCGCGACCGAGCCCGCGCGTCGCAGCCGACGGCATTCTAGAGGGTCTCGCCGCGCATGAGGCGCGGCTGCGACGCGATCGGCGCGACGCCCTCGCGCATCAGCGCCCGCCGCAACGGTCCGATGCGCTCCATCAGGAACAGACCGAGCCCGCGCGCCGCCTGCACGGGCAGGACGTCCGAGAGCAGGCTGCGGTTGAGGAGATCGACGGCGAGCGCCCGGCTGGTCACGTCGGCGCGGCGCATGCGGTCGTAGCGCTCTGCCACCTCGCCGACGTCGCGCCCGTCACGATGGGCGGCAACCGCGAGCTCGCCGATGGTGGCGGCGTCGCGCAGCCCGAGATTGAGACCCTGCGCGCCGATCGGCGCAACGACGTGCGCTGCTTCTCCTACCAGCGCCACCCGGCGAGCCCCGAAACTGCTTGCGGTCTCGATCGCCAGCGGGAAGACGCCACGGCCGGGCTCGACGGCGAGCTTGCCCAGGATCGAATGCGAGCGTCGCTCGATCTCCGCCGCCATGGCCGCGTTGCGGAGCGCCGAGAGGCGAGGGGCCTCGGCGGAATCGACGACGAAGACGAGGCTCGATCGCCGTCCGGGCAGCGGCACCAGCGTGAAGGGACCGCTCTCGGTGTGGAACTCGGTGGACGTGTCCTGGTGCTCCCGGCTGTGACGGAGGTTGAAGGTGAGCGCCGTCTGGCGATAACCGCGGCCGTGGCTGTCGATGCCGGCGGCGGCCCGGCACAACGAGCGCCGCCCCTCGGCGCCGATCGCAAGCCGCGCCGATACCGCGGCGCCGTCGCACCGCACGGTTACGCCGTCGGTCGCGATCTCGACCGCCTCGGCATCCGCCTCCAGGCGGGTGAGCGCGGCAAGCTCGGTCGCGCGCGCCGCGAGCGCGGCAACGAGAAACCGGTTCTCGATATTGTAGCCGAAGGCATCGAGCCCGATCTCGCGAGCGGCAAACGAGACCTCGGGCGCCCGCCACAGCCGGGCCGTGTCGTCGATGATCCGCAACACCCGCATCGGCGCGGCGTGCTCCCGGCAACCCGGCCAGACGCCGAGCGTGTCGAGCGCCGTGACCGAGCCGCCCAGCAGCGCGGTGGTGCGGTGATCCGGATCGGGGAACGCCCGGCTGACCAGCACGGTTTCAACCCCGGCCGAGGCGAGCGCGATCGCCGCGGTCAGGCCCGCGGGACCGGCGCCGACGACCACGACTTCGGCCGTTAGGTTGCTCATCCCGCCGTCATCCTCGTGGCTCGGCCCTCTTCGGCCTCATCGCCGGCGCCAGCGAATGATCCGCGCGATCTGCGCGTCAAGCGCGGTCATGCAATGTCGCACCTTCCGATTCCGGCTTGTGCCGGCATGGCAACCTGAGGCACCTCACAATGTATAATAGCCATCGGGAGAAGGGAGTCCGTATCCTTGCCGCCGCTCACGCAAACGCGCGCTTTCGCGGTCCATGTCTTCACCGCGGCGGGGGCGGCGCTGGCACTCGCCGCGCTCGTCTATGCGACGCGCGCCCAATGGGCAGCGATGTTTTTCTGTCTCGGGATCGCGCTCATCATCGATGGCGTGGACGGCACGATCGCGCGCTGGCTCAAGGTCGGCGATGTTCTGCCGCGCTGGTCGGGTGACGTACTCGACCTGGTGGTGGATTTCACCACCTACGTCTTCGTCCCGGCCTACGCGATCGCCGCCGGTGGCCTGCTGCCGGCACCCTTCGCGCTGTCCGCCGCGGTCATCATCGTCGTCACCGGCGCGCTCTATTTCGCCGACCGCGACATGAAGACCGCCGACAACTACTTTCGCGGCTTTCCGGCGCTTTGGAACGCGGCCGCGTTCTATCTGTTCTTGCTCAGGCCCGCGCCGTGGCTGGCCGGGGTCATTGTCGCGGCGCTCGCGGTGCTGACCTTCACGCCGTTCAAGTTCCTCCACCCCATGCGGGTTGCGCGGCTGCGGGCGGTGAACGTCGCCGCATTGGCGCTGTGGTCCATGCTCGCACTGATCGCGGTCCTGCACGATCTCGATCCGGGGCCCTGGGTGACGGGGGGCCTGGTGGTGGTCGGGCTCTATTTCCTCGGCGTCGGGCTCACCGAGAAGCGCTGAATGAACACGCTCGCGCTCCTCGCCGATCCGAATGCCTGGGCCGCGCTGATCACGCTCAGCGTGCTCGAGATCGTGCTCGGCATCGACAATCTCGTCTTCATCTCGGTGCTGACCTCCCGGCTGGACGAGCATCGGGCGCGGCGGGCGCGGCAGATCGGCCTCTCCCTCGCCTTCATCTTCCGCGTGGTGATGCTCGTCGGGCTCACCTGGCTGATGCACCTCACCGCGCCGCTGATCACACTCTTCGGCATGGCGATCTCCTGGCGGGACATCATCCTGATCGGCGGCGGCCTGTTCCTCATCGCCAAGGCGACGCACGAGATCCACGCCGAGGTCGAGGCGCGCGAGGAAGGTACGGAGCCCGCTTCCACGACCCAGGCGTTCGCCTGGATCATCGCCCAGCTCGTCGCGATCGACCTCGTCTTCTCGCTCGACTCGATCATCACGGCGATCGGCATGGCGGAGGACCTGGAGGTGATGATCGCCGCCGTGGTCATCGCCATGATCGTGATGTACGTGGCGGCGGGACCGGTCGGCGCGTTCATTGCCGAGCACCCCACCACCAAGATGCTGGCGCTGGCCTTTCTGGTGCTCATCGGGGTCGCGCTCATGGCCGACGGCTTCGACTTCCACATCCCGCGCGGCTACATCTATTTCGCCATGGCCTTTGCCGGGGCGGTCGAGTTCTTCAACGTCATGGCAAGGCGCAACCGGCGGCGGCGAAAGCCGGGCGGCTGAGGCTTGATCGGCGGCCTCCGCTGGGAGACATTGACGCCGCCGGCAGTCCGGCGGCGTCAGAGGTCGAGACAGGGAGTGAGAGCCATGGTCGCAGCGGTGCGGGTCCACAAGACGGGCGGTCCGGAAGTGCTGACCTACGAGGACGTCGCGGTGCCGGCGCCGGATCAGGGCCAGATCAAGATCCGGAACCACGCCTGCGGCGTCAACTTCATCGACACCTATTTCCGCATGGGCATGTATCCCTCGCCGGTGGGAATGCCGTTCGTGGCCGGCAACGAGGGGGCGGGCGAGGTCGTCGCCGTCGGGCCCGGCGTGGCCGACCTCAAGGTCGGCGATCGCGTCGGCTACACGTCGGCGCTCGGGGCCTATGCCGCCGAGCGCCTGCTGCCGGCCGACCGCGCGGTGAAGCTGCCGGACAAGATCAGCTACGAGCAGGCCGCCGCCATGATGCTCAAGGGCATGACGGTGCAATATCTGCTGCGGCGGACCTACAAGGTGCAGAAAGGCGACAATGTGCTGATCCATGCCGCCGCCGGCGGGGTCGGCTTGATCGCCTGCCAGTGGGCGAACAATCTCGGCGCCAATGTGATCGGCACGGTCGGCTCGAAGGACAAGGCCGAGCTCGCCAAGAAGAACGGCGCCCACCATGTCATCCTCTACCGCGACGAGGACTTCGTCGCCAAGGTCAAGGACATCACCGGCGGCAAGCTGTGCGAAGTCGTCTACGACGGCGTCGGCAAGGCCACCTTCCCGGCCTCGCTCGACTGCATCAAGCCGCTCGGCATGTTCGTGAGCTTCGGCTCCGCTTCCGGCCCGATCGAGGCCTTCAACATCAACATCCTGCAGACCAAGGGCTCGCTGTTCGCCACGCGGCCGACGCTCAACACCTATGTCGCCAAACGCGAGGACCTGCTCAAGACCGCGAACGATCTGTTCGAGGTGGTGGCGAGCGGCGCGGTCAAGATCCCGGTCAACCAGAAATACGCGCTCAAGGACGCGCAGAAGTCGCACCGCGACCTCGAAGGCCGCAACACCACGGGCTCGAGCATCCTGGTGCCGTGATCGGATCAAGCGATCCCCACTTCGACCTTCGGCACCCGCACTACAGCAACCCGGCGATGCGCGCGAAGGCGGGATGATCGCCCGCGCCGCCGGTCAGGCGCGGGATGCCGATGACGTCGATGGAGTCGGCGAACAGCTGAACGGTCGTGACGGTATCCGCGAGCGACGCCGCGCTGCCTTCGCTTTCGCTGATTACCACCGCCGCGACATCGAGATTGCGCCGCGCCAGCACTTCGAGCGCGGTCAAGGTGTGGCTCATGGTCCCGACATAGCTCCCTGCCACCAGGATGATCGGGATGCGCAGCACCGACATCCAGTCGAGCACGGTGTGGCGGTCGTCGAGCGGCACCATGATGCCGCCGATGCCCTCGATCAGCAGCACGCCGCGGCGGGCGGACATGGCACGGCGACAGAACTCCACGACCTCCGGGAACGCGATCGCGCGGTGTTCGCATCGCGCCGCCATGTGGGGCGAGAGCGGCGCGCTGAAGCGCCAGGGCGAGATTGCCTCGATCTCCTCCAAGGCCGCGGGGCGATCAAGTGCCGCGAGCAGAACCGCGGGATCGCTGTCCTGCCAGCGCTCGGCCGGGAAGCCGCTGACCACCGGCTTGATCGCGGCGACGGCCCGGCCGCCGGCGCGCAGGTGGCGGATCAATCCCGCGGTGACGAAGGTCTTGCCGACATCGGTCCCGGTCGCAGTGACGAAAAACGCGGTCATTGCGCGGCGCTGGCCGCGGCCCGCGCGAGAATGCGGGTGCGGATGAGATCGGCCAGCCGCTCGACCTCGGCGTCGGGATGTTGCGCGGTGAAGGTCAGGCGCAGCCGCGCCGTTCCGGCCGGCACGGTCGGGGGCCGAATGGCGACGACGAGGAAGCCGTGATCCTCGAGCAGAGCCGAGGCGGCGAGCGCCGCTTCGGCGCCGCCGAGCAGCACCGGCACGATCGGGCTTGCCGGCTCCGGCAACCCGACGCGGCGGGCAAACGCTTTCGCCTTGGCAAGCGGCAGCGCGGCATAGCCGGGCTCGCCCTCGATCACGTCCAGGGCGGCAATCGCGCCGGCGACCACGGCCGCCGGCAGGCCGGTCGAGTAGATCAGGGTGCGCGCACGGTTGCGAATGAGGTCGATGACCGCGGCGGAGGCGCAGAGATAGCCGCCGTAGGCGCCGAGCGCTTTCGACAGCGTGCCCATCTGGAGCGGCACGTCGACCTTGGCGCCGTGCGCGAAGCTCGAGCCGCGCGCGTTGCCGACGACGCCGAGGCCATGGGCGTCGTCCGAGATCAGCCAGGCGTCGTGGCGCCGCGCCAGCGCCGCGAGGCGGGGCAGGGGCGCGATATCGCCGTCCATGGAAAAGACGCCGTCGGTCGCGATCAGGGCATGCCGGTGACGCGCGCGCAGCTCCCCGAGTAGCGCCTCCACATGCTCGGTGTCCGCGTGGCGAAACGGAACGACGGCGGCGCGCGAGAGCCGCGCGCCCGCCCACAGGCAGGCATGCGCGAGCTCGTCGATCAGCACCAGGTCGCCGTCGCCGGCGAGCGCGGGGAGGATGCCGAGATTGGCGAGATAACCCGAGCCGAAGACGCACGCCGCCTGCGTGGCCTTGAGGCGCGCGAGCCTCGCTTCGAGCTCCGCGAACAGCGGATGATTGCCGGTCACGAAGCGGGAGGCGCCGGCGCCCAGGCCGTGGATACGCAGCGCCTCGATGGCCGCGTCCTTGACGGCGGGGTGATGGGTCAGGTTGAGATAGTCGTTGCAGGAGAACGACAGCAGCGGGCGCCCGTTGCGCAGCAGCCGGAACCCCGTCACTCGGGTGGTGTCGACGAGCGCACGGCGTAGACTGTTGCGTTCGAGTTCGGCGAGCTTGGCGGTCGCGAATTCATCGAGTGAACGCATCCTCGCATCGACCCTGCGTCGGTTCCTCACGCGACAGCATGGCGGCAATGAAGGTCGAATGGAAGCGCGGAATGTCGGGCAAGACGGGAGGCAAGACGGTAGACGAGGGAGCTTCGCGGCCGGCTTGGTACGCCGCGGGTCTCCCCCATGTCTGGCTGCCCTATGCGCAAATGAAGCGGGCGCTGCCGCCGCTGCCGGTCGTGCGTACGCAAG